>NZ_JAMYMV010000004.1:0-191821 GCF_040318715.1 Mesorhizobium sp. M1050
CTCCTTGCCCAGCATGAAGGTTGAATCAGATTTGCACGCCTAAGGGAATCCCACGCCGATTCAGCCTCAATTCATTCCGCTCTAGAAGCCTCGTTGCAGCAGACCTGTACTTTTATGCATTGTGCGGTGCAAAAACCGGCGCCGGGATACGACGCCTGTCACATGAGTATCGATTTGGTCTGAAACGGTATTTCAGGATGCGCTTATGCACGCATTGTCAGCCGCTGCCGTGACAGCCGGCGATAAGATGACGGCGTCATCTTGTGCTTGCGCATGAAGGCGCGGTTGAAGTTCGAGATGTTCATGTAGCCGACCTGAAAACAGATATCGGTGATCGCGATATCGGTGTCCGCCAAAAGCTTGCAAGCCTGCCAGAGCCTGAGCTTGGCTAGGTGGTCGCTGAAGCTGTTGCCGGTGTTCTTCTGGAAGAACCGCGAGAACGTGCTCTCCGTCATTCCGGCCAGTTCCGCCACCTCCGGCAGCTTCAGATCCTCGGCAAAATGCTGGAACAGATAGGTCAGCGTGCGCTGGATGATGTCGAGCGAGGCGGCATCGAGAACCGGCGAAAAATCAGGCGACGACAGCAATTCGTACTCGTCGGTGCGTGCGAGAAGGTCGACGAGATCCAGGAAAAGACAGAACCTGCTTAGCCCGCTAACCTCGCCCATCCGCTCCATGATGTCGGCACCATCCAGCGCGGTGCGGCCGTAAAAGACCATGCCGCGCAGCGACCGTTCGAGGAACGGTTCCAGTTCGCGCAATTCCGGCAACAGGCCTGCCGATCCGCGCAACCTCTGCGCATCGAACTGCAGGACGATGTCGCGGCCTTCGATCAGTTCTCCCGGTTGCACCGAGGTCACCCAGTCATGCGGCAGCCCGCCACCGACGATGGTCAGGTAGCCCGGCCCGAATTCGCCGATATGATCGCCGACCAGAACCACGCCGGAGGATTTTCGCAACAGGTGGATCTCGTATTCCGGATGGAAGTTCCAGACGTTGCGCTCCCAGGGATAGTCGTCGAGCCGCCACAGGAAGCTTTCGCTCGCCTCGGTGACGATGTGCTCGAAGGACGGTGCCGTCCGCGGGATCGAGACCGGGTTCTTCCTGCGCCTGAACTGCATCCTGCCTCCTCCGGAATCTGTCGCCCCTCCATGCAATCCGTAGCAGCCGATTGCCCACGTGTGAAATGCACCTCGGGGGCAACCAGTGGTGGTGCTGGTGTTCCGGCTGGCTCAATCTGTTCCCGCTCCTCCTCTCTTGCCTTCATGTCGCGTTTCGTCCAAAAGCTGGCGCAAACGCCGCGAAACCGAAGGTTTTGCCGTTTGAAATGCGGCTTCCGGCTCGTGCCGACGTGCCGCAACTGGAAAGAGCAGGACAATGTCTGCGATCGAAGCCGGCGCTCGCGCGCCGGAAAATCTTTGGCGCCAGGAAATCATGGCGACGCTTGCGCTCGCCTGGCCGATGGTGCTGACCAATCTCGGCCAGACCGCGATGACGGCCACCGACGTCATGATGATGGGCCGTCTGGGGCCGGATACTCTGGCCAGCGGCGCGCTTGGCGCCAACCTTTATTTCATGCCGCTGATCTTCGGGCTCGGCCTGATGCTGGCGACCTCGCCGATGATCGCGACCGAGCTCGGCCGCCGCAGCCATTCGGTGCGCGACCTGCGCCGCACCGTGCGCCAGGGCCTGTGGCTGGCGATCCTGATCTCGATCCCGATCTGGCTCGTGCTGTGGCACGGCGAGGCCATTCTGCTGGCCATGGGCCAGGATCCGGCGCTCGCCCATCAGGCCGGCATCTATCTGCGCTGGCTCGAATGGGCGGTGCTGCCCTTCTACGGCTATATCGTGCTGCGCTCGTTCATCTCGGCGCTGGAGCGGCCGGGCTGGGCGCTGGTCATCGTCTTCGTCGCCGTCGCCTGCAATGCCTTCTTCAATTGGCTGTTCATGTTCGGCAATCTTGGCATCCCTTCGATGGGCATCGCGGGCTCGGGCCTTGCCACCTCGCTGTCCAGCACGCTGATGTTCGTCGGCATGGCCGTCGTGGTGATGCTGGAGAAGAAGTTCCGGCGCTACCGTCTGTTCGGGCGCTTCTGGCGCGCCGACTGGCCGCGCTTCAGGGGCCTTCTGCGGCTCGGCCTGCCGATTGCGGGCCTCCTCGCCTTCGAGGTGACGATCTTCAACGCGGCGGCGCTGTTGATGGGCCTGATCGACGCGGATTCGCTCGCCGCGCACGCCATCGCCATCCAGATTGCCTCGATCAGCTTCATGGTGCCGCTCGGCCTCAACCAGGCGGTAACGGTGCGCGTCGGGCTTGCCCACGGCGCCGGCAATCCGGAAGGCGTTTCGCGCGCCGGCTGGACCGCCTTCGTCATCGGCGTCTCGTTCATGGCACTGATGGGGCTGGTGATGATCCTGTGGCCGCATCCGCTGATCAGCGCCTTCATCGACCTGAGCAATCCGGCCAATGCCAGGGTGATCGCGCTTGCCGTGTCGTTCCTCGCCTTCGCAGCACTGTTCCAGGTCTTCGATGGCGCGCAGGCGGTGGCCGCCGGCATGCTGCGCGGCCTGCACGACACCAAGGTGCCGATGATCTATGCCGCGATCGGATATTGGGGCGTCGGCCTGCCGCTCGGCGTGCTGCTCGCCTTCCATTTCGGCTTCCGTGGCGTCGGCATCTGGATCGGCCTGTCGTCGGGGCTGGCCGTGGTGGCGGCGCTGCTTCTGGCGCGCTGGCTGCGGCGGGATCGCCTGGCGCCGCCGCTGGTGTTCGGACACTGAGAGTAACCGGACGCCCGTTGCCAGATGGCCGATATGTCCCAACTTTGAGGCCCATCCAGCGGCGCCTTCAGAACTGACGCGAAACGTCGGCTAATCGCTGTGAGCCGGCGCTTAGCCGAGCCAATGAACGTGTCTCGGTACGGGCCGAGGGGCGGACTGGCGGCTTCGAGGCTCGCAAGGCCAGGAGCGAGCTTTCTGACGCCCTGCGTGCATCGACGTGAATTGCCGACGTTGAAGGGCTCAGCCCTGATGACGCTTTGCCTGCTGCCGGCACTGCCAGCAAGATACCACATGAACCCGGCCGTGCCGCACTTGACTTGCACATATTTCACCGTAATAAATCATACATAATGTCGTAAAAAAAGACGACACGGGGAGGACCAATGAAAATTACGGCCATCAAGGCGCTGGTCTGCAATGCGGAAATGCGCAACTGGGTTTTCGTTCGGGTCGAAACCGACGAGCCCGGTCTGTTTGGCTGGGGTGAGGCGACGCTGGAATGGAAGACGCGTGCCGTTGTCGGCGCGTTGCAGGATCTTGAGGCGCTGCTCATCGGGCAGGACCCGCGCAATGTCGAACAGTGCTACCAGATCCTGACGCGGCATGGCTTCTGGCGTCTCGGCGTCGAGGGAATGTCAGCCGTCAGCGGCATCGAGATCGCACTTTGGGATATCCTGGGCAAATCGCTGGGCGTCCCGGTCTGGCGGCTTCTCGGCGGCCAGGTTCGCAACTATCTGCGCACCTACACGCATCTCGGCCTGGGCGACATGAAGGCGGTCTATGAGAGCGGGTCGGCGGACATGATCGTCGAACGCGGACGCATCGTCACGCAGGCCGGCTATGACGCGGTCAAGGTCGTCTGCATTCCCTACACCCACTATGTCTCGCCGGCGAAGGCGGTGGACGCCGTCGCCAACATGATTGGCGCGCTGCGCGAAGCCGTCGGTCCCGATATCGACATCATGGTCGACTTTCACGGACGCCCGGCCTCCGTCAACGCGGCGATGGACTACCTCAAGGCGATCGAGCCGGCCCGCATCATGTTCGCCGAAGAACCGGTGCCACCTGAAGATGTGGCCGGCCTGGCGCATATCACCGCGCGATCGGCGGTACCGATCGCGTCCGGCGAACGGCTGATCGGGCGCCGCGAGTTCACCCACTCGATCGCGGCGCGCGCCTTCAACATTGCCCAGCCGGATATCTGCCACACCGGCGGCCTGCTCGAGACCAAGAAGATCGCGGCCCTGGCGGAAACGGCCGGCGTCGGCCTTGCGCCGCACAACCCGCTCGGCCCGATCGCCGGCGTTGCAGCACTTCACTTCGGCATATCGACGCCGAACGTCATCATCCAGGAGGAGATGTCCGGCGCGGTCGCCTGGTACGACGACGTCGTTTCCTGGCCGATCCAACGCAAACCAGGCCGCTGGGACGTGCCTGAACTGCCGGGACTAGGCGTCACCGTCAATGAGGATGTCATAGCGCGCCACCCCTTCAAGCAGGAAGTGTTGCATGCCCGCAACGCGATCATGCCCGACGGCACCGTGGTCGATTGGTGAGCGCCATGACAGGCAGGCTTCAGGGAAAGATCGCAATCGTCACCGGCGCCGGACAGGGCATTGGTGCCGCCACGGCCCGGGCCTTCGCCATGCAGGGGGCAAAGACCGTTATCGCCGAGCTGAATGCGGCAAGCGGCAAGGCAATCGCCGACGCATTGCGTGCCCAGGGTGCCGATGCGCTTTTCGTCGAAATCGACGTCACGGACCAATCGGCGGTAGCCGACATGGTAGCCCACACGATAGCGGCTTATGGCGGCATCGACGTTCTCGTCAACAATGCCGGCGCCAACGTCTTCCACGAACCCCTGCTGATGCCGGACGAGGAATGGGACCGTTGCCTGAAGCTCGACCTCCAGGCCGCATGGTTCTGCGCCAAGGCGGTTCTACCGACGATGTTGGCGAACGGTTCGGGATCGATCGTCAACATAGCCAGTTGCCACGCTTTCAAGATCATTCCTCACACTTTTCCCTATCCGGTTGCCAAGCATGCGCTTGTCGGCCTGACCCGCTCGCTCGCCATCGAATATGCGGCGCGCGGCATCCGCGTGAACGCGATCGCCCCCGGTTATATCGAGACGCCGATCGCGGAAGCCTACTGGAACACATTTCCAAACCCCGCCGAGGAGAAGCGGCGGGCCTATGACCTCCATCCGCCCAAGCGCATTGGCCGACCGGACGAGGTTGCAATGACGGCCGTTTTCCTCGCTTCCGACGAAGCGCCGTTCATCAATGCCGAAACGATCACCATCGATGGTGGCCGCTCGGTTCTCTACCACGACTGACAACCATCAAGCAGGGAGGATCCACATGAAATCGACGACCAAGACAGTGGCAGCACTGGCGATACTGGCTGGCGGATTGATGGCCGGCGCGGCAAGCGCCGACGACATCAAGATCGGCTACATCAACAAGATGGGTGACCATCCATGGTTCGTCGCCGAAGTCGGCGGCGCCAAGAAAGCGGCAGAGGCGGGCGGAGCCACCTTCGTATCGCAGGACGTCCAGTTCGACGCCAATTTGACGATCACCACTTTCGATACAATGGTCGGTGACGGCGTCAAGGGCATCGCCATCGTCGTTCCCGACAAGGCGCTGGGACCGGTCATCGCCGAGAAAGCCAAGGCAGCGAAAATTCCTTTGGTGGCGGTCGACGACGACATCTACTACCAGGACGGCTCCCAGGTCCCCTATGTCGGGATGAATGCGTACAATATCGGCGCGCGGGTGGGCGAAGAGCTGGCCAAGCTCTACAAGACCGGCGGCTGGGCCGGAAAAGAGGTGCGCATCGCCTCGATCGAGGACCGCAAGGCGGATACCTGCATGCAGCGCAACAAGGGCGCCGAAGAGGCGTTTCTGAAGGCGGTGCCCGACTTCAAGCCTGCCAACATCGTTCGCGTCCCCTACGACAACACGATGGTCAATGCCATCGACGTGATGACCACCACCTTGACCGCCAACCCCAGTGTCACCAACTGGATATTCTATTCCTGCAATGACGACGGCGTGCTGGGTGGGGCGCGTGCCCTGGAAAACGCCGGCTATACCCCGGACCAGGGCATGGGCATCGGCATTGACGGCAGTCGCGCCTGTGAGGCCTTCGGATCCGGAAAGCCTTCGGCATTCCGTGGTACGATGTGGCTGAACTCTGCAAACCACGGCGCCCTGGCGGTAAAGATCCTGTTGGCCTCGATCAAGGATGGAACGCAGCTGCCGGTTCAATCCTTCACCGACCCGGAATACATCACCGCCGACAATTTTGCCTCGAACTACAAGGCCAAGCTCTGCAAGTGAACCCGGCTACACGTCATGCGCCGCAAGGCGCATGACGCTGTTCGGTTGCATGTATTCCAAGGGAGTGAGCCTTGACCCAACCGGAATTCTTCTCGCTCGACAAGGTATCGAAGCGCTTTGGCGTCGTGCAGGCGCTCGACAGCGTCTCGATCGCATTCCGGTCGGGCGAGGTGCTCGCTTTGGTCGGCGAGAATGGCGCCGGCAAATCGACGATGATGCGTATCCTCGAAGGTGTGTTCGGCCCCGACGGCGGCACCGTGCGGCACGGTTCCACGCCGATTGTGTTCGGCGAGCCGCGCGACAGCCATCGGGCCGGAATTCGCGTCATCCATCAGGAGCCGGAGATCGTGCCGAACCTGACGGTTGCCGAAAACATCTTCGTCGGTGAATTGCCGCGACTGGCGGGCGTGCTGCTGAACTGGCGCAAGCTGGAGGAACAGACGGACCGGATGCTTGCGACCTTCGGCATGCAGCAGGACATGCGGCCGCGGCAACTGTGCAGCACACTCGGCCCGGCGCAACGCCAGATGATCGAGATCATGCGCGCCATCCGCGCCGGCGGCCGCCTGATCGCCTTTGACGAGCCGACCTCGTCGCTGACAGATGACGAGGCGCGCCGCCTGTTTTCAGTCATCCGCCGACTGCGCGAAGAGGGAACATCGATCGTCTACATCTCGCATCGGTTGAACGAGATCATCGACCTTGCCGACCGCATCGTCGTTTTGCGCGATGGTCGCCTGGTCGACGATTCGGCGGCGGCCGGTGCCAGCGAACAAACCATTGCCAAGCTCATGGTCGGCCGCGACATTGCCGACCTGTTCACGCGCGAGACATGGCGGTCGGGAGAACTGTTGCTGGACGTGGCGGGCCTGAGCACCGACCGCGTCAGCAATGTCAGCCTCAGGGTTCGCCGAGGCGAGGTGCTCGGCATCGCCGGCCTCATGGGTGCGGGCCGATCCGAACTGGCAAAGGCGATTGTCGGCTATGACCGCCGCCTCGCTGGAACCATAGTCATGAATGGCGTGTCGGTTCTCGCCAACAGTCCGCATGCGGCAATCGTCGCCGGCATTGGCTTTGCCCCGGAAGACCGCAAGCACGAGGCGCTGCTGCTCTTTAGAAGCATTCTCGACAACGCGGCACTTTGCGTGCCCGACAAGACGTCAAGCTTCGGCTTCTTCAATCGGCGCAAGGCGCTGGAGATTGTCTCGCCGCTGGCAGCCAAGATGTCGATCAAGGCTCCGAATCTCGACGAACAGGTTTCAAAACTGTCGGGCGGCAACCAGCAGAAAGTCGTTCTGGCGCGCTGGCTTGCCCGGCAGCCGATGCTGCTCATCCTGGACGAACCGACCCGCGGTATCGACATCGGCGCCAAGGCGGAAATCTATCGACTGATCGATGAACTCGCGGCAAGCGGGATCGGCATCATCCTGATCTCTTCGGAAATGCCGGAACTCATCGGCCTCGCCGACAGGGTTCTGGTCATGGCGGGAGGCCGCATCACCGCCGAATTGTCCCGGCCCGACATCGACGAGGCGACGATCCTCAAACACGCCATGCCGCAATCGGCACCAGCGCTCGGAGACCACATCCAATGAACAGCCTCGAGCTTCGCGCCTCGAAAGTGCAGACCGACGCCAGGGGGGCTTCCTCGCGCCTAGTGGAGCGCCTTGGCGTTCACAACATCAGCCTGCTGGTCGCGCTCGCCATTCTTGTCGTCATCTTCGGTTCGCTGCGCGCCGATGTGTTTTTCTCCAGCCGAAACCTGCTCAACATCGGTCTCGGCATCACCATCCTCGGCGTGCTGGCGATGAGCCAGACGGTTGTCATTGTCGCCGGCGGCCTCGATATCGCCGTCGGCGCCACTGTCGGCCTGACCACCGTATCGACTGCAATGGCCATCCAGGCGACCGGGTCGCCCTCGGCGGGCATCGTTGCCGGCCTGGTGCTTGGCGGTCTTGCCGGTCTCGTCAACGGCATCATCATCACCTACGGACGGGTCAATGCGGTCATTGCCACGCTCGGCACCATGGCTATTTTTCGGGGCATCGCCTTCATCATGTCCGATGGCCAGTCGATCGCCATCTTCAGTGACACGTTCCGGTTCATAGGCATCGGGCGGATCCTCGGCCTGCCGCTGCTGATCTGGATTCTTGTTCTGACCGCGATCGTGTTTCATCTCTTCCTGTCGCGCTCGATCGTCGGCCGCAACATCTATGCGCTCGGCGGCAATCCCGTTGTCGCCCGCTTCTCCGGCATCAACATCAACCGCTACCGCGTCGGCATCTACATCATGAGTGGCGTTGCCGCCGGTCTGGCCGGGATCCTGCTGGCCGCCCGCACCGGCTCGGGGCAGCCTGTGTCCGGATCGCAGGGCCTGGAACTCGAGGCCATTACAGCGGCGGTGCTGGGTGGCTGCGCCTTGCAGGGCGGCAAGGGAACGATTGTCGGCGCGTTGCTCGGCGTCGCCATCATTGGCGTGCTCAACAACGGAATGATACTGACGTCGGTACCAACCTTTTATCAATTGCTTGCAAAAGGCTCGCTGCTGATCCTTGCTGTGGTGATTGCCGAGTACCACTTGAACAGGACATGATGATGGACGCGGCGACCGCTTCGACTGGTCAAGGCAAGCAGGATCCGTCCGCCGGGGGTGGCGCCACGTCATCCCTCAAGGATCGTATCGCCCGCGATCTCGGACAGCGCATTCTCGCCGGCACCTATGCACAGCACGCGCTGCTGCCGACGGAAGCTGAACTGTGTGTCATCTACGGCGCCAGCCGCACAGCGCTTCGCGATGCGCTGCTGACGCTTTCGGCCAAGGGATTGATCGAGGCGCGCAAGCGGGCAGGCACCCGCGTGCGTGTGTCGAGCGAATGGAACAGGCTGGATGCGCAGGTTCTCGAATGGATGCGCGATATCGAGCCCGATCTCGATTTTGTTCGCGGCTTGATCGAGGCGCGGCTGGTCATCGAGCCAGCTGCCGCTCAGCTTGCGGCGAAGATGGCGACCTCGGGCGATCTCGCTGTGATCGAAGCCGCCTACGAGGCCATGCGGATAGCGCCGGAGGATGACCTCGCCGCCTGTCTCGACGCCGACGTCCGCTTTCATACCGCCATCCTGCGCGCCAGCCGCAACCCGGTTTTCGCCAATCTCGGCAACATGCTTGCCGCGGCCCTGAGCTTCTCCTTCCGATTGACCACATCGGCCACCGCCAACTACCAGCAGACACTGAGCGCGCATGGCGACGTGCTGGAAGCCATCCGCATGCGCAGGGTCGACGACGCGCATGATCAGATGAAAGCGCTGATCGGCATCGCGTCGAATGACCTTCTCGCTGTCGCCCGCAAGGGTCGCCATCAACAGCCGGCCGCCGCTGCCAAGGCCGATACCGTCTGAATGATCGAGACCATTGAAATTCGAAGCGGCGACCTGTCCGCCGAAATTGTTCCGTCGCTTGGGGCAGGTCTGGCGCGGTTCGACCATGGCCGCGTGCCGCTGTTCAGGCCATGGCCGGAGCACGGGAGTTCGAACCCCTTCGATCTCGCCTGCAATTTGCTCCTGCCCTGGTCAAATCGCATCTCGAGCGGCGGCTTCACCTTCGACGCCAAGTTCCACGAACTGCTTCCCAACCTTGCCGGCGAGCCGTTCCCCATTCACGGCAATGGATTTTCAAGCGCATGGGATGTCGACAGCCTGACGCCGGACCAAGCCAGGATGTCGCTGATCAGTGAGGGACCCGGCCCGTACCGGTACCGCGCGGAGGTGAGCTACGCGCTGACTGGCCAGACGCTCGAACTGCTGCTTCAAATCGTCAACCGCGCGACGGTCAGGCTTCCGTTCGGGCTTGGCATCCATCCATGGTTGCCCAGAACCTCACGGACAACGCTTCACGCCCCGGCGTCACAGGTCTGCCTCGAACGGCCCGACCATCTTCCCGACGGGTTCGTGGATGTCAAAACCCGTCCCGATTGGGATTTCGGCACGCCGACTGCCTTGCCGGTCGGATGGATAAACAATGCCTTCGCCGGCTGGGACGGCGTCGCTTCCATATGTTGGCCGGAGCAAAATTGCGGCCTCAGGATCGAAGCGTCGCCGCCTTTGAACTTCTACCAGGTCTATTCGCCATCGCAGGCGAGCGACTTCTTCTGTTTCGAGCCGATAAGTCATGTCGTCGATGCTCACAACCGCGGCTCGATCGACAAATGGAATGGATTGACGGTGCTTGGCCCTGGCGAGAGCCTGGTGGCAGGTTGCAGCTTCCGTGTCTCATCTTTGCCTATACCGAAGTAAAGGCAACAGCGGCCGCCCGGCTGGCCGTGGCGGCGCGCTGCTTCTGGCGCTGTTGCGGCGGGATCGCCTGGCGCCGCCGCTGGTGTTCGGACATTGATATGGGACGGCCGCCCGTTGCTCGGCGACCGTCATATTCTTCGCGCTGCGGGTTGAGTCGAACCGGTGACTCAAACTTTCAGCCATGATTCATCCCGTTGACGCCGAAACTACGCCGCCTGAACGATCTCGACCAGTTCAACATCGAACACCAGGTCCTTACCGGCCAACGGATGATTGCCGTCGAGCTTGACGCTGGAGTCGTCCGCGCCGACGACCGTTACAGGCATGGGGCGCCCGTCGCCGGTTCTAACCTGCAATCGAGTGCCGACATCGACGTTGATGTTGTCTGGCACCTTGGCGCGATCGATGGTCATGACCGCTTCAGGGCGGTGTGGCCCATAGCCGGCCTCGGCGGGAACTTTGACGGTGCTTTTCGCACCCACCTCCATGCCCTCGACCTGGGTTTCAAGGCCAGGGA
Organism: Mesorhizobium sp. M1050; assembly: GCF_040318715.1. Classification (NCBI taxonomy): domain Bacteria; kingdom Pseudomonadati; phylum Pseudomonadota; class Alphaproteobacteria; order Hyphomicrobiales; family Phyllobacteriaceae; genus Mesorhizobium; species Mesorhizobium sp. M1050. Next base: position 10,936 of record NZ_JAMYMV010000004.1, read on the forward strand.
TCAGTTGCCCTTCACCCAGCGTGAATTGCAGCGGTTCGCTGCCGGAAGCATCGAATTGAGTGCCGTCGGCCAGACGTCCAGTATAGTTGATGCGCACGGTGTCGCCATTCTTGGCCTGTGTCATAGCAGTCATCCTTTCGGAAGTTTTTGATGGGGCCGGCCAGAGCTCACGGTCCCGTTCTCGATCATCCACGCACGAAGGTGCACGGTGCGAAGCTTTAAAACTAGGTACTCGGCTGCAGATGTAAAGCGCTAGAGCTGCCGACTGGCTTCCCCATGCGTCGCCTTCATTCGCGTGCTGCCTGTGCGATGATACTGCCGGCGATCTTCAGCGCCGGCCAAGCCAGCACCGCACTCAGTGTAGTCGCCGTCGATGCTCGTCAACATCAACGTGCATTTTCGGCCTCAATGCGCCATCGCTCGCTTTTCGAGCTTCCGCGCGTACTGCGTCAGCGGAAAGCACATGACGAAGAAGATCAGAGCCACCAGCCCGTAGACCTTGAAGGGTTCGAAGGTGGCGTTGTTGATGGCGTTGGAGGTGCGCACCAGTTCCTCGAAGCCGATGATCGAGGTCAGCGCCGTCGATTTGATGAGCTGCACCAGGAAACCAACGATGGGCGCGCGGGTGATCGAAAACGCCTGCGGCAGGATGATCAGCCTGAGCTCCTGCAGATAGTGCAGGCCGAGGCTGGCGCCGGCGTCCCATTGGCCTGGCGGCAGGGCGGCGACGCCGGAGCGCCAGATTTCGGCCAGATAGGCGCTGGCGAAGAAGGTGAGGCCGAGCACCGCCGCCGTCCATGGCTCGATGCGCAGGCCCAGCATCGGCAGACCGAAGAACATCAGGAACAGCTGCATCAAAAGCGGCGTCCCCTGGAACAGGGCGATGTAGCCGGAGGCGACGCGCCGGCTCCACTTATTCTTGGCGATCCTGAAGAACAACACGACTAGGCCGACGATGCCGCCGCCGATGAAGGCCGCCAGCGATAGCAGCACCGTCCAGCGGGCGGCGAGCAGCAGGTTGCGCACGATGTCCCTCACGGTGAATTCTAGCATCACACGCCACCCCCCCGCACGCGCCGGCGGCCGGTGACCAGCAGCCGGCGCAAGGCCATCGACATCAGGAGATAGACCATCGTCACGACCAAATAGGTCTCGAAGGAACGGAAGGTGCGCGCCTGCAGCATGTCGGCCTCGTAGGTCAGCTCACGCACCGCGATCTGCGACACCACGGCAGACTCCAGCATCATGATGACGATCTGGCTGGTCAGCGCCGGAAAGATCACCTTGAGCGCCTGCGGCAGCACGATCTTGACGAACACCTGGCGTGGTCTCAAGCCCAGCGAGAGCGCTGCTTCCGTCTGCCCGCCGGGCACGGCGTCAAGCCCGGCGCCGACGATCTCGATGGTGTAGGCCGCCATGTTGAGCGTCATCGCCATGATGGCGGCAAGCACCGGGTCGAGCCGGATGCCGAGGCTGGGCAAGCCGAAGAAGATGAAGAACAGCTGCACCAGGAACGGCGTGTTGCGGATGATCTCGACATACCAGGCGATGGCCCGCTTGAGCAGCACCGGGCCGTTGCGGCGCCCCGCGGCACCCAGGATGCTGAGGAACGTTCCCGCCAGCGTGGTCACGGCGATCAACAGGATCGTCGTGGCCGCGCCGCGCGCTATGTCGCCGACGGCACCTGGAAGCCAGGCAAAAGCCACGAAAACTCAATCCTTGAGATTGTCGGGATTGAGCGGCGTCTTCAGCCAGGCTTTCGAACTTTCGTCGAGCTTGCCGTCCGCCAGCATCTTGGCGACGGCGTCGTTGACCGCCTTTTTCAGGCTGTCCTCATTCTTGTTGAGACCGATATGGGAGGGCGAGGTCAGGAGCTGGAACTTCTGCTCGGGCTTCAGCGCGTCCTGCTTGGCCAGCACCTGCGCGCCGACATCGTTGCCGACGACCATCAATTGCGTCTGGCCCGAGATGAAGGCCTGGATCACCGAATTGTAGTTGTCGAAGCGCTTGATGTCGGCAGACGCCGGTGCCGCCTCGGTGAGCGAGGTGTCTTCCAGCGTGCCGCGGTTGACTGCGATCGACTTGTCGGCGAGGTCTTCCTTGCCCTTGACCGAAAGAGCCGCCGGTCCGATGACGGCGATGTAGTAGGGCGCGTAAGCGACAGCGAAGTCGATTACCTGCTCGCGCTCCTTCGAATAGCCGACGCTCATCAAGAGATCGACGCGGTGGTCGTTCAAGTATGGGATGCGGTTCTGGCCGGTGACGGAGACTGGGTTGAGCTTCACCTTGAGCGTGTCGGCAATGTATTGCGCGACATCCATGTCATAGCCCTTGAGGCTCATATCGGCGCTGGCCGAGGAGAAGGGCGGGAAATCGGCGAAAACGCCGACATTGATGGCGCCGGCCTTGGTGATATCTGCCAGCGCATCGGCGCTGGCGGCCTGCGTGGCGAATGAGAGACCAGCGGTGCTGAGCACGAGCATGGCGGCGATGGATGCAAATGTCTTTCGGATCGTCATTTTTATTCCCCTCTGGAAGCTTTGTTTGTTTGGGTCGGCCACCGGCTCCAGTACGGCGGCCGCCTTTGCTTTCTGAACGTCAGGTTCCCTTGCCGGTAACAGCCGGGCTGAACACCATCAGGCTCAGGATCTCGAACAGCACCTGTGCGCCGGCATGCGCCGTGTTGGTGGTGGCGTCGTATTGCGGCGCCACCTCGACGACATCGCCGCCGACGATGTTGAGGCCCTTGAGGCCGCGCAGCAATTCAAGCACTTCGCGCGTCGTCAGCCCGCCGACTTCCGGCGTGCCGGTGCCGGGCGCGAAGGCCGGATCGACGCTATCGATGTCGAAGGAAATGTAGGTCGGCCCGTCGCCGACGATCTTGCGCGCCTTCTCGATGATGGCGGGAATGCCGAGACCGGTCACCTCCTCGGCATGGACCACCGTCATGCCGGACTCATAGGTGAACTCCCACAGATATTCGGCCGAGCCGCGAATGCCGATCTGGATCGTGCGCGTCGGATCGAGCACGCCATCGAGCACGGCGTTGCGGAACGGCCCGCCATGGTGGAATTTGGTCATGTCGAACAGACCACTGGTGTCGCAATGGGCATCGATGTGGATCAGCCCGACCGGAGCCTTCTTGCCGACGGCCTTCAGGATCGGATGGCTGATCGAATGGTCGCCGCCCACAGACAATGGAATGACGCCGGCATCGACGATCTGGTTGGTGCGGTGCTCGATGTCTTCATGGCTGACCTCCAGCCGGTAGCGGCTGCGGAACGGCGTATCGCCGATATCGGCGACCCTGAGCTCATGCGTCGGCGCGCATTCCAGCACGTGATTGTAGGGACCGATGCGCTCGATGGCGCGCAGCGCCCTTGGCCCGAAGCGCGCGCCCGGCCGGTTGGTGACGCCGAGATCCATCGGCACGCCGATCATCGCCACCTGCAAATCGCCGAAATCCGGATTGTCGGCTGCTATTTCGCGGTAAGGTGCGGCGAGGAAGGTCGGGATGCCGGAATAGGGCGCCAGCCGCGTGCCGCTCTTGGAAAAGATCTTGTCGGCGACCTTGCGGAACTTCGGGTCGAACATTTCGCCGCCATGGCTTTCACCATACTTGCGACGCAACGCATCGAGCTTGCCGCGATCGTATCCCATATCCGCTCCTCCTGCCCGGGCTGATGCAGTGCGACCGTTGGCGATGCCTGGCGAGCCGACCGTCATCCGGGCGGGTCGCTGTCGCGCTGGCTGCCTGCAGATTTCACGTCTTGAAGCTGTTTCGGGCTCAAGTGTCTGGCAGCCCCATTGAAAAATCAAATGATAATGTTAGCGTGTTCTCTGTGAGAAAATCTCACAATGAACTCTAAGCACGATCACATCCGAAAACCGGCCTCCACTTTTCGGGATCGTGCTTCAATGGATGCTCATGGGCAATCGGCTGCCGCCTCTCAATCCGCTGCGTGCCTTCGAGGCAACGGCCCGCCATGGCTCGCTGACCAAGGCGGCGAGTGAACTGAATGTCACGCATGGCGCCATCAGCCACCAGATCAAGGCACTCGAGCAGTCGCTCGGCGTCAAGCTGTTCGAGCGGGTCGGTCAGCGGGTCAAGCTGACGCCGCATGGCGCCGAACTTTTGCCGGCGGTCTCGACGGCCTTCGACAGCATCGCGACCGCCACCCAGCGCATGACAAGGCCAGCGAGCAGCGGCACACTTTCGGTCTCCTGCGTGCCGGCGCTGTTGTTGTTGTGGATGACACCGCGGCTCGGCAGTTTCATGGCGCAATATCCCGACATAAGTCTGACGCTTATTCCCTCCAATGACCCCAGGGATTTGCGGGCGCCGAATATCGACGTCTGCGTGCATTATGGCGACGGCAGTTGGGCCGATTGCTGGATGCGCAAATGGTCGGGCCTCGAACTGTTTCCCGTGGTCAGCCCGACCTTGATCAACAACCGTCCGATCCGCAGCGTCAGGGATCTCGCCGACCATGTCTTCCTGCATGGCGACGATGGCCGCGAATGGCACACATGGCTGGCGGCCGCCGATGCGCTGGACCTGGAGCGAGGCCGCCGCCATCATCTTGGCGATGCACGCATGGCGACCGAGGCGGCGGTGCATGGCCATGGCGTGGCGCTGGGCGATTCCGTGACGGCGAGCGCGCTGCTGGCCAGGGGTATGCTGGTCGCGCCGTTCAGCCTGTCGGTGCCGGCGGTCGACGATTTCTATGTCGTCTGTCGCAACGAAATGAGGGCGACACCGATCGTGCAGGTGTTCATCGATTGGCTGTTTGCCGAGAAGGCCGGGGATGACGGCCGCGCCGACGCGCCGGTGGCCGGCCGCATCGTCAGCCGCCGCAAGCGTCCGGCGCTCAGGGTCATCGGTGCCAAAACCGGGACCTGACAGCGGCTTGCGGTGGCCATCAGTGGTCTTCCGCCTCCGCAGGTCTCTCTTTTTGTCGGGCCAGCCTGAAACCGGGCAGCGTTCTGGCGAATTCGATGCTATGAGGCCTGTCGCGGTTGTGGATTGCAGGCAGCAAAGGCGGTGTTGAAACATGGCTAAGACCGATATTGCGCGGCGGGTCTACAACCACACCTGGAAGCTCGATCCGATCGTGCGCAGCCTGCTCGACACGGATTTTTACAAGCTTTTGATGCTGCAGATGATCTGGGGCATGTACCCCGAGGTCGAGACCACCTTTTCGCTGATCAACCGCACCACTTCGGTTCGCCTCGCGGACGTGATCGATGAGGGCGAATTGCGCGAACAGCTCGATCATGCCCGCACCTTGCGCTTCTCCAAGAAGGAGATGATCTGGCTCGCCGGTAACAATTTCTACGGCCGCAAGCAGATCTTCGAGCCGGAGTTTCTCGCTTGGCTCGAAGGCTTCCGGCTGCCCGAATACGAGCTGTCGAGGCGGGACAGGCAATATGAACTGACCTTCAGCGGGCCGTGGATGTACACCACCCTGTGGGAGATCCCGGCGCTGGCGATCATCAATGAACTTCGATCTCGCGCCGCCATGCGCGCGTTCGGGCCATTCGCGCTCGATGTGCTCTATGCCCGCGCCAAGGCCAAGATGTGGGCCAAGACCGAACGGCTGAAAGCGCTGCCCGGGATTCGCATCTCAGACTTCGGCACGCGCCGGCGGCATTCCTTCCTGTGGCAGCGCTGGTGCGTCGAAGCGCTGAAGGAAGGTATCGGCGAGGCGTTCACCGGCACCTCCAACGTGCTTCTGGCGATGGACAACGACCTCGAAGCGCTCGGCACCAACGCGCATGAACTGCCGATGGTATTCGCGGCGCTGGCCAATTCCGAAAAAGAGCTGAAACAGTCGCCCTACAAGGTGCTGCAGGACTGGCAGCGCTACTATGGCGGCAATCTGCTGATCGTGCTGCCCGACGCCTTCGGCACCGCGTCGTTCCTGCGCGACGCACCGGACTGGGTGGCCGACTGGACCGGTTTCCGTCCCGACAGCGCCCCGCCTATCGAGGGCGGCGAGAAGATCCTGTCGTGGTGGCGCGACAAGGGCAAGGATCCCCGCCAGAAGCTGCTGATCTTCTCCGATGGGCTCGAGGTCGAGACAATCGAGGAGACCTACCGCCACTTCAAAGGCAAGGTGCGCATGTCCTTCGGCTGGGGCACCAATTTGACCAATGATTTCGAAGGCTGCGCGCCGACCGAAACCAACAGCCTCGACGCCATATCGCTGGTCTGCAAGGTCACCGAGGCCAATGGCAGGCCGGCGGTCAAGCTCTCCGACAATCCGGCCAAGGCGACCGGAGATGAGAAAGAGATCGAGCGGTATCTGCGGATTTTCGGGGAGAAGGACCGCGTGGAACAACTGGTCAAGGTGTGAGAAACCGCGAAGGATCTAGCATCGCCGGCAAAGATGAAATCTCGGATAGGTTGAGTTCCCGCCCACCCCCCTCTGTCCTGCCGGACATCTCCCCCGCAAGGGGGGAGATTGGCCGCTTCGACCAGTCCGCCTTTTTCTCCGATGCTGGAAATTGGCGAAAGGCTGGGCGACATCCGATCTCCCCCCTTGCGGGGGAGATGGCCGGCAGGCCAGAGGGGGGTGTGAAGGATCGCTGCGGCGAAGGTTGTCGCCTCTTAAAGACAAGCTTCATCTGCTTATCTGCATCTCTCCCCACCCCCGCCTTCGCGCACGCCTCCGACCGTGGCCATGTCCTGCTCCTGCCGACGGGCTACTACCTGGTCGGCGGCGCCCTCGCCGTTGCCGTCAGTTTCCTCGTGCTGGCGCTGCTGCCGGCGGATTGGCTCGATCGTTTCTGGCGCCGGCGCCTGCCGCTATTCACCTTCGGTGACAGCGTCCGCGCTGCCGTCAGCCTGATATCCTTTGCCGGCTTTGTACTCCTCATCGCCGCCGGCTTTTTCGGCAGCCGCGACCCGCTCTCCAACCCGTTGCCGCTGGTGATCTGGACATTGCTGTGGGCCGGCTTCGCGCTGTTGCAAGGCGTCTTCGGCGATCTCTGGTCATGGCTCAGCCCGTGGTACGGGCCATGGCGCCTCGTCTCGCGCCTGTTGGGCGGGGACGACGAGGGAAGGTGGCAATACCCTCGATGGCTTGGCTACTGGTCGGCAGTGATACTGTTCTTCGCCTTTGCCTGGTTCGAACTCATCGATCCGGCGCCTGACGATCCGGTGCGGCTGGCCTCAGCCGCGGGCCTTTACTGGCTGCTCACCTTCCTTGCGATGCTGGTATTCGGCTATCGTGCCTGGAGCCGCAGCGGCGAATTCCTGACGGTCTTCTTCTCGATGGTGGCGCGCTTCGCGATTGTAGAGCGCGATGAGAACGGCCGGCTTGGCCTGTGCTGGCCGGGCGCCAAATTGCTCGCCGCCGAGCCATTGCCGACGAGCGGCATCGCCTTCCTGCTGCTGGCCCTGTCGTCGGTATCGTTCGACGGCTTGTCGAAGACGTTCTTCTGGCTTGGCCTGTTCGGCATCAATCCGCTCGAATTTCCCGGCCGCACCGCGGTGATCGGCAGCGGCACGTTCGGGTTGGTGCTGACATTCGTGCTGCTGGCGGCGGTGTTCCTGCTTGCCGTCTGGCTCGGCCAGCGTCTCGCCGGCGGTGATCGCAGCCTCGGCGAGGCGGCTGGCCTGCTGGTCTGGTCGATCGTGCCGATTGCGCTCGCCTATCATGTCGCTCATTATCTGACCGCGCTGCTCGTCGACGGCCAATATGCGCTTGCGGCACTTTCCGACCCGTTCGCGCTGGGCTGGAACCTGTTCGGCACCGCCGACATGCAGATCGAGGCCGGCATCGTTGCCGGGGCGGACTCGGCGTGGTGGCTGTGGAATGTCCAGGCCGGCACCATCATATCAGGCCATGTGCTCGCCGTCCTGGTCGCCCACGGCTTCGCCTGGCGCCTGCACCCGCAGCCTTCCCGCGCCGCGCTCAGCCAGTTCCCGCTTACCTTGCTGATGATCGCCTACACCGTCTTCGGCCTCTGGTTGCTTGCCACGCCGACCGCCGGATGAGAAAACGGCGGCCTCGATATCGTCGGGGAAGCTCGCTTGCCACATCAAGGCTTTGGTGATTTAGTTTGTACACATGCAATTTTTCGCGTCCTCTGAGCGAGGATGCCGAAGCCGCCTTATCGTTGGTCAAAACTGAAAAACAGGGGAACGAAACATGGCTGACAAGAACGGATTTTTCGACCTCTCCAAGACTGCCCTCACCCGCCGTACGGCGCTGAAGGGTCTGGCTGCCACCGCCGGCCTGGTCACCGCCCCCGGCTTCGTACGCTATTCCCAGGCGCAGAGTTCGGCGCCGATCAAGATCGGCTTCCAGTCGCACCGCACCGGCATCGGCGCTGCCTATGGCCGCTGGTACGAGAAGACCACGGCTGCCGCGGTCAAGGCGATCAACGCTGCCGGCGGCATCAATGGCCGCCAGGTCGAGGTGATCATCGAGGATGACGGCACCGATCCCGGCCGTGGCGCCGAGGTGGTCGGCAAGTTCGCCACCCAGCACAAGACCGACATCGTCTTCGGCACGCTGTTCTCGCACGTCGTCATCGGTTCGGCGCCGGCTGCCGGCGAAGCCAAGATCCCCTATTTCGTCGTCAGCGAAGGCCACCATGTCGCCTCGACCAAGCTGAACCGGTATGTCTTCCAGCCCGGGATTACCGATGTGAAGAGCCAGATCCAGGCGATGGCGCCGTGGATCGCAGGCAATGTCGGCAAGAAGGTCACCATGATCTTCCCGGATTTCGCCTTCGGCTACGACCATCGCGACTACCTGCCGCCGGCGCTGAAGGCGCAAGGCGCCGACGTCATCGCCCAGATCGCCATCCCGCCGACGGAATCCTCCTTCACCAAGTACTTCCCGCAGATCCCGGCCGAGACCGAGGTGCTCTATCACGTCATGGTCGGCCCGGCGGTGCTTACCTTCGTCAAGGAACTCGGCGAGTTCTACGGCTCCAACCGGCCGCAGCTGTTCGGTTTCATCGATTCGCTCGAAGCCACCGACATCAATAGCCCCGGCCTCGAATTCCTCGACGGCAGCCATTTCTGGGAAGGCTCGCCGCGCTATGCGCAGCCAGACGATTCCGAGGCGCAAAAGGCCTACCGCGCGGCCGTCGGCATCGACGACAATGGTGCCGCCGTCGGCGACCCAAAGGACGTCTCGACCGCGGCCCATATGTTCGGCTGCTGGGAGACGCTCTACGTCGTCAAGAAAGCGATGGAAGACGCCGGCTACAAGGGACCGGAAGACCGCGCCAAGCTTGTCGAGGCGACCGAGGCGCTGACCGAATTCGCCGAAGGCCCCGAGCATCCGCAAGGGCCGAAAACCTTCAATGGCAAGATCCACCAGTGCTTTGGCATCCAGAACATCTCCAAGGTCGAGGGCGGCAAGCTGAAGGTCGTGCACAAGACCAAGATCGAGGACGGGCTTTACGAGGCCGAGGGGGATTACACGACGCAGGCGCTTTAGGCTTGGTCCTTTAAGCGCAGTGCCCTTCGGCGCACCCCCCTCTGCCCTGCCGGGCATCTCCCCCTCAAGGGGGGAGATCGGCTGTTCTTGCGAAGGCGGCCATTTATCACCATCGGCTATTGGCGAAGGCAGCGGGGACAGCCAATCTCCCCCCTTGAGGGGGAGATGCCCGGCAGGGCAGAGGGGGGTGCGCCTCGCGCCTGCCTTGGGCGTATAGCCGATGCACTTCGGTCCGCACCTCCTCCTCGCCGCCCTCGAAGGCCTCGTCACCTCCGCGGTGCTGGCACTGACGGCGCTTGGGCTGTCGCTGGTGTTCGGCGTCATGCGGGTGGTCAATGTCGCGCATGGCGAGTTCTTCATGCTCGGCGCCGTGCTTGCATGGGCGATCACCACGGCGATCGGAGGGCATCCGGCGATCGGCTTCCTGGCGGCGCTGGTGATTGCGCCATTGATCGTCGGCGCCACTGCGCTGATCGCCGAACGGCTGGTGCTACGCCGGCTCAACTACAATCCGGAAGCCACCATCGTTGCCACCATCGGCATGCTCTACATCATCCAGCAGTTGGCGCTGACCTTCTACGGTCCGGAGGCGCGGCCGGTAGAGCCGCCGTTCAGCTACCGCATCCTTTTGCCATGGTTCGGCTATTCCGGCTACAAGCTGTCCATTATCGCCGCTTCCGCGCTACTTCTGGTCGCGACATGGCTGGTGCTGACGCGGACCAAGATCGGCCTCATCATGCGCGCCACGCAGTATGACAGCGAGACGGCGCAGGCCTTCGGCATTCCCGTCGGTCGCGTCTATGGCGGCGTCTTCGCGCTCGGCGCCATGCTGGCGGCCGTTGCCGCGGTGCTGATCGTGCCGATCAGCCAGGCGCATTATCTGATGGGACAGGACCCGCTGCTGCTGTCCTTCATCGTCGTCATCATCGGTGGCCTCGGCTCGCTGCGCGGAACCGTCGTCGCCGCCGTGCTGATCGGCCTGTCCGACGGCATCATCTCGATGTTCTTCTCGCCGACGCTGGCCAAGATCATCGCCACGCTGCTGGTGGCCATGGTGCTGGTGTTCCGCCCGCAAGGCCTGTTCGGGACGGCGTCGCGATGAGCGAAGCTTCGCCGGCAAAAGCCTATGCCCTGCATCTCGGCGTCATCGCCCTGCTCTTCGTGCTGAGCTTCCTGCTGCCGGACTATTATCACGGCCTGCTCGCTCGCATCATGGTGCTGGCGGTCTTTGCCATGGGCTACAACATGCTGTTCGGCTATGTCGGCCTGCTCAGCCTCGGCCACGCCATGTTCTTTGCCGCCGGGCTCTATGGCGCCGGCCTTGCCGTCATCCAACTCGGCTGGAGCGTGCCATTGGCCTTCCTTGGCGGGATTGCCTGCGGGGCAGTGCTGGCGCTGACGATCGGCCTGCTGGCGCTGCGCACCACGGGTGTCGCCTTTATGATCGTCACCATGATGTTCGCCCAGGTCTTCTACCTCCTCATTCTCTACTTCGCGACATGGACCGGTGGCGACCAGGGCATGGTCGTACCCCAACCGGCACGGGTGCTTGCTTTCGGCTCGAGGTCGCTCGATATCACCAATCCGACCGTGCGCTATATGACGGCGCTGGCGCTGTTCTCGCTCGTGCTGCTTGTCACATTGGCGATCGTCCGCTCCCGATATGGCCGCGTGCTGGTGGCCATCCGCGAGAACGAGGAGCGGACGAAGATGCTGGGCTACGACACGTTTTCCAACAAGCTCGCCGCCGTCGTCATCTCCGGCACTATCTGCGCTGCTTCAGGCGCCGCCTATGCGCTGCTGTTCGGCTATGTCGGATCGAGCTTCGCTTCGGTGCAGTATTCGATCCTGCCGCTGCTGTGGGTGCTGCTCGGGGGTGCGGCCACGACACTCGGGCCGCTGATCGGCACTCTGTTCATGTATTATGTCATCGACATCACCAGCGGCTACACCTCGGCCTATCTGCTGATCGTCGGCATCGCGCTGATCCTTTTGGTGCTGTTTTTCCCCAAGGGCATTCTGGGCAGCATCCGGCAGCGCTGGCTTGGGTGGCTGCCATGATGCCGCTTCTGACCACCAAGGGCCTGTCGCGAAACTTCGGCGGCCTGCGCGCCGTCGACGGCGTCGATTTCGAGCTGATGCCGGGCGAAATCCGCGCCGTCATCGGCCCGAACGGGGCGGGGAAGACCACTTTCGTCAGCCTGGTCAGCGGCCGCATCCAGCCATCTTCCGGCATGATAATCTTCGACGGTGCCGACATCACCAGCCAGCCGGCCTATATCAGGGTTCGCCAGGGCATCGCCTACACGTTCCAGATCACCAGCGTCTTTGCCAATCTTTCCGCCTACGACAATGTCGCGCTGCCGGTGCAGCGCACGCTGAGCGATGACCGCTCGAAGGGTGCGGTGCGGGCAGGCGTCATGGCGGCGCTCGAACGCACGGGGCTGGCCGGCCGTGCCCACATGCCGGCCGGGCAGTTGTCCTACGGCCACCAGCGCCTGCTGGAAGTGGCGATGGGCCTGGCGCTGAAGCCGCGCCTGCTGATCCTCGACGAACCGACGCAAGGCCTTGCCGACAGTGAGATCGACAATTTCATTGAGCTGGTGCGCGAGATCGCCAAAGACGCCACCGTGCTTCTGATCGAGCACAACATGCCTGTCGTCATGCAACTGGCCGACCGCATCACCGTCTTCAACGCCGGCAGGATTCTCGCCGAAGGCACGCCGGAAGCGATCCGCGAGAATGCGGCGGTGCAGGAAGCCTATCTGGGGACCGCCCCATGACGGAGACGAAGTCCGAAGCATTGGCAATCGCGGGGCTCGACTGCTTCTATGGCGAGGTCCAGGTGCTCTATGGCCTAGACCTGGTGCTGAACAAGGGCGAGGTGCTGTGCCTGTTCGGCCGCAACGGCGCCGGCAAGACGACGACGCTCAAGGCCATTATGGGGCTGGTCCCGCCAAGCGCCGGCTCGATCAGGCTCGATGGCAACGAATTGACAGGACTGCCGACGCACGAGGTGCCCAAAGCCGGGGTCGCCTATGTGCCGCAGGGAAGGCGGCTGTTCGCCGAGATGACGGTAGCCGAAAACCTCGAGATCGGTCTGATGGCGCGCGGGAAGGGCAAGGCCGTGCGGGAAAACGTCCTCGACCTTTTTCCATTGCTGCGCCAGAGGCTGCGGCAGCGCTCCGGTACGCTGTCCGGTGGCGAACAGCAGATGCTGGCGATGGCGCGCGCGCTCTGCCTCGAACCGCAGGTGCTGCTGCTCGACGAGCCGACCGAAGGGCTGATGCCGTCGATGATCGCCAAGATCCGCGAGACGGTGTCGCAACTGCGCGAGATGGGCGTCTCGACCGTTCTGGTCGAACAGCGTGTCGATGCGGTGCTTTCGGTCGCCGACCGTGTTGCCTTCATCGAAAACGGCCGCAATCGCGAGACGGTCGATGTCGAGGATCTGCGCGCCGACCCGTCGGCGGTGCGCCGCTATGTCGGGGTCGGTTGATCAGCCGAAAAACAGAAAACCGGCGATCAGGAATATCGGGATCAGTACCAGGCTGGACCATGCCATATAGCCGAAAAAGCCCGGCATCTTCACGCCTCGATGTCGGGCTATGGCGTAGACCATGAAGTTCGGCGCATTGCCGATATAGGTGTTGGCGCCCATGAACACCGCGCCGGCCGAGATCGCCGCCAGAGTCGAGGCGAATTCCGTCATCAGGTGCCGTGCGTCGCCGCCGGCAAGCTCGAAGAACACCAGATAGGTCGGCGCATTGTCGAGGAAGGACGACAGCGCGCCGGTCAGCCAGAAATAGGCGAGGTCGTCGGGCGTGCCCGAGGGCGAAGTGACGAGGGCGACCAGGGGCGCCAGCGCGCCGTCATGTCCGGCTCTCAAGATGGCGACGACCGGCACGATGCAAATGAAGATGCCGGCAAACAGCTTTGCGACCTCCGCGATCGGCCCCCAATTGAAGCCGTTCGCCTCGCGGTGGCTCTTGCGCGAGACGGCGAGCGAAAGGAAGGAGAGCGCCAGGATGATGGCGTCGCGCACTAGGTTCTGCAGCTCAAGACTCACCCCGAGGATGGAAAAGCTCACGCCCGGCTTCCAGGCTGCCGACAGCAGGATGGCACCGATCACGCCGGCCAGCAGTGGAAGATTGGCCAGGCCGCGCAGGCGCACCTCCGTATCCGGCGTCGGATCCTTGATCTTTGGAGCGCCAGCCTCGCGCCGGTGCAGGACGATGTCGATGCCTAGGAAGACGGCCAGCACGAGACCGCCGACGAACAGCGTTTCGCGATAGAGGTTGGCGGTCGTCCAGAAGAAGTCGACCCCGCGCAGGAAGCCGACGAACAGCGGCGGGTCGCCCAAAGGCGTCAGCGAACCGCCGATGTTGGAGACCAGAAAGATGAAGAAGATCACCACATGGGCGTTGAACGGGCGGTTGTCATTGGCGCGCAGGATCGGCCGGATCAGGATCATCGAGGCGCCGGTCGTGCCGATGACCGAGGCGAGTAGTGCACCGACCAGCAACAGCCCGGCATTGACCAGCGGCGTGCCGTGAATGTTGCCGGCGACCAGAATGCCGCCTGAAATGGTGAACAGTGCAAACAGCAGGATGATGAACGACATGTATTCGGTAAGCAGCGCATGCAACACCGCCTCGGTCGCCGAGGGGACGCCGAAGGCAAGGGCCAGCGGCACGATCACCAGCGCCGCCCACAGGCCCGCGATCTTGCCGTAGTGATGCTCCCAGGCATGAGGGAACAGCAGCGGGCCGGTGGCGATCGACAAAAGCAGTCCGGTGAAGGGCAGCGCCCACCACAGCGACATCGCGGCACCGGGCAGGCCGTGGTCTTCGGCAGCAAAAGCCATTCCAGGAAATAGTATTGCGAAAACCGCTATAATGCATGCCGCCCAGGCATTCACGGGATAGAGGCGGATAGCGCATGAGAAAGGCCCCCTCATCCGACCGCTGCGCGGCCACCTTCTCCCCGCCGGGGAGAAGAGGCAGGCGTCGGCGCCAGCGAACTCCTCTCCCCTCGGGGAGAGGTCGGATTGCCCCGAATTACCCTTCGTAATTCGGTTGGCAATCCGGGTGAGGGGGCTCTTTCCCAAGGGTCCGTTCAGTCCGACAAGGGATCTTCGAGCGTCACCCCGGCGTCGCGCATGCGGTGCAGCATTGTGTCGAGCGAACCGTTGAGATCGATGCCACGGCAGGCATCGAGCCTGACGGTGGTCTTGAAGCCCTGGCTAACGGCATCCAGCGCCGAGAAGGCAACGCAGAAATCGGTCGCCAGCCCGACCAGGGTCAGCGTGTCGATGCCGCGTTCCCGGAGATAGCCGGCAAGGCCGGTCTGCGTCGTGCGGTCGTTCTCGAAGAAGGCCGAGTAGCTGTCGATATCAGGCCGAAATCCCTTGCGGATGACAAGCTCGGCCTTGGTCCAGGCGAGGCCGGAATGGAAATCAGAGCCCAGGCTGCCCTGGATGCAATGGTCCGGCCACAGCGTCTGCTGGCCGTACGGCATTTCGATCATCGTGAAAGGCTGCGCGCCTGGATGACTGGAGGCAAAGCTCGAATGGCCGGCGGGGTGCCAGTCCTGCGTCAGCACGACATGGTCGGTGTGCCGGATCAGGTCGTTGACCAGCGGCACGATCTCGTCGCCGCCGGCAACCGCCAGCGCGCCGCCCGGACAAAAGTCGTTCTGCAGGTCGATGACGACAAGCGCTTCGTCGGCCATGGGCTTTCCTCTTCCGTATGCAGGCTCCAGTGGAAAATGCCGCTGACGCGACCGGACGCAGAAACTTGACCAGAAGGGCCGCGGCGTCAACCTCTCAAGGCATAAGAAATGCGTGCCGACCGAGTGGTCGCAAACTCCGGCTTTGACAATTCCTGCCGGCTTGATATCATTTGCATACGAATGAATTCTCCCGGCCGCCGATGCCGGCCGGATCTTTCGAAATACCGGTTCTGGAAGACCTCTTTTCTGGAAGGCAAGGCGTGATCCGTTACGCGAAACCCACCTCGGTCGACGAAGCGCTCGCTTTGCTTGGCGAGGGTGCCTGGCGCATTCTTGCCGGCGGCACCGATTTTTATCCGGCGCAGGGAAGCAAACCGTTCCGGGACAATGTCCTCGACATCAACGGCCTGGCGGCGCTGCGCGGCATTGCAGACACGGGCAGCCATTTCGTCATCGGCGCGCGTACGACCTGGACCGATATCATTCGCCATCCCTTGCCGCCGGCCTTCGACGCGCTGAAGCAGGCGGCGCGAGAGGTCGGCTCGGCGCAGATCCAGAATGTCGCCTCGGTCGCCGGCAACCTATGCAACGCGTCGCCTGCCGCCGACGGCGTGCCGGCCCTGCTCGTCCTCGACGCCGAGGTCGAGCTGCGTTCAGCGACGGTGACGCGGCATCTGCCTTTGCAGGACTTCATTCTGGGCAACCGCCGCACGGCTCTGCTTCCAGGCGAGATGGTGACGGCCATTCGCGTGCCGAAAGGCGCTACTACTGGCACGTCGGCTTTCGTCAAGCTTGGGGCGCGGCGCTACCTCGTCATTTCCATCGCCATGGTGGCAGCGCGTCTGGTCGTCGACAACGGCATCGTCAGCCAAGCGGCTGTCGCCGCCGGCTCCTGCTCGGTGGTGGCCAAGCGGCTGGCCGGCGTCGAAGCCGCGCTGAGCGGGCTGCCGGTGGACGGCAGACTTGCCGACGCGGTCCAGTCCGCGCCGATGGGCGAGCTGTCGCCGATCGCCGATGTGCGCGGCAGTGCAGAGTACCGGATCGATGCGGTCCGCGAGATCGTTGCCCGTGTCGTGCTTGCGGCTGTGGGACGGATGACTGGCGACGAGGTGGCGGCGTGAGCCAAGTTCAGCCTGAAATGAATGAAGCCCTGCCCGATCTGGGCAACGCCCTGCCTGGCTTCGGCGCTGCACGGGCCGATATCACTTTCGAGGTCAATGGCGACGCCATCTCAGTCAACGTACCGCCGCTGCGCCGGCTATCGTCGGTATTGCGCGACGAACTGCTGCTGACCGGCACCAAGGTCGGCTGCGATGCCGGCGATTGCGGTGCCTGCACGGTGCTGGTCGACGGCGATCCCGTCTGCGCCTGCCTGATGTCGGTTGCGTCCGCTGCCGGAACGTCGGTTACAACCGTTGAAGGCCTCGCCAACGGCCGGCTGTCGGCGCTGCAAGCCTCGTTCCTTGCCCATGGCGCGGCGCAGTGCGGCATCTGCACGCCAGCGCTGCTGGTCGCGGCAACGGCATTGCTGGACAAGCGGCCTAACCCGACCGAGACCGAGGTGCAGGACGCGCTGGGCGGGATTCTGTGCCGCTGTACCGGCTACCGGAAGATCATCGCGGCGGTGATGGATGCGTCACTGCAAGCAGCAAGCCTCGATTTCCGCTTGCCTCAATCCGGCCAAGCGATCGGCTCCTCCCCCGTCAGGCTCGATGGCCTGCCTAAAGTCACCGGCGGTGAAAAATTTGGCGGCGATTCTTTCCCTGCCGACGCGCTGGCCGTGCTGGTGGTCCGCTCGCCGCATTATCACGCCGGCTTCGCCTTCGGTGACCTCGACGGCTGGGCGAAGGCACATCCCGGCATCGCCGGTGTCTTCACTGCCGCCGACATTCCCGGCAAGAACTGTTTCGGCGTCATCGGGCCGTTCGCCGACCAGCCGGCGCTGGCCGAAGGGTTTGCTCGCCTGCGCGGCGAGGCGGTGGCGCTCGTTGCCGGCGAGCGCGAGGCGATCCTCGATCTAGACATGTCGGATTTTCCGGTTCGCTGGACCGAATTGCCGCATTTTCTGCAGCCGCGCGAAGCGAGAGCCGGCGGTGCCAAGCTCATTCACGACAACCGGCCGGCAAACCTGCTTACTGCCGGCTTCGTCGAACGCGGTGACCCCGAGGCGGCTCTCGCCGGCGCGGCCTTCATCGTGTCCGGCGCCATCGACACCTCCTATGTCGAGCACGCCTATATCGAACCGGAAGCCGGCTATGCGTATCTGGACGGCGATACGCTGGTGGTCGTCGCCTGCACCCAGGCGCCTTATATGGATCGCGACGAGACGGCGAAGGTGCTCGGCCTTGCCGTCGACAAGGTGCGCATCGTGCCGACGGCGACAGGTGGCGGTTTCGGCTCGAAACTCGATGTCTCGCTGCAGCCGCTGATCGGCCTTGTGGCGCTGAAGACCGGACGGCCGGCGGCACTCACCTACACCCGCAACGAATCTATGGTGTCGACCACCAAGCGTCACCCGGCCGAGATGAAGGCGACGATCGGCGCCGATGCCGATGGCCTTGTCACCGGCATGATCTTCGAAGGCGATTTCAACACCGGCGCCTATGCGAGCTGGGGGCCGACGGTCGCCAACCGCGTCCCGGTGCATGCGTCCGGACCCTACGCGACGCCGAACTACCGGGCCGAGGGCCGGGCCATACACACGCATGGGCCGATTTCCGGCGCCTTTCGTGGCTTCGGGGTGCCACAGGCGACGATCATGCAGGAGACGCTCTATGACGAGCTGGCCGGCAAGCTCGGCATGGACCGGCTCGACTTTCGCTTGAAGAACTGCCTTCGGAACGGCTCCGAAACGGTTACCGGACAGCGACTGGCCTCCGGTGTCGGCATTGCCGAATGCCTCGACTCGCTGCGGCCGCATTGGGCGCGCGCCACGGCCGATGCAGATGCGTTCAACAGTACCAATAGGGATAGAAAGCGCGGTGTTGGCATCGCGTCCTGCTGGTACGGCTGCGGCAACACTTCGCTGCCCAATCCGTCGACCATTCGCGTCGGCATCGCTGCAGACGGCGCGGTCATCCTGCACCAGGGCGCCATCGATATCGGCCAAGGCTCGAACACGGTCATCACCCAGATCTGCGCCGACGCGCTCGGCCTGCCGTTGGAAAAATTCCAGCTGAAGAGCGGCGATACGGCTATCACTCCCGATGCCGGCAAGACATCGGCCTCGCGCCAGACTTTCGTGACCGGCAAGGCAGCCGAAAAGGCCGGCCGCGCCTTGCGCGAAAAGATCCTGCGTTTCGCCAATGTGTCCGAAAAGGCATCGCTGCAACTCGACGGCCCGGCGATCGCTATCCGCGAAGGTGAAGCCACTCGCCGTATCGACCTCGCCTCGCTCGACGTGGATGCCGAAGGCTTCGTCTTCCGTGCCGAGGAGACCTACGACCCGCCGACGCTGCCGCTCGACGCCAAGGGCCAGGGCAAGCCCTATGCGGTCTATGGCTATGGCGCTCAGATCGCGGAACTCGAGGTCGACCTCAAGCTCGGCACGGTGAAGCTGATCAAGATCACCGCCGCGCACGATGTCGGCAAGGCGATCAACCCGCTGCTGGTCGAGGGCCAGATCGAAGGCGGCATCGCGCAAGGCATCGGCATGGCGCTGATGGAGGAGTATATCCCCGGCCGCACCGAGAATCTGCACGACTATCTCATTCCGACCATCGGCGACGTTCCGCCGATCGAGACCATCCTGATAGAAGTTCCAGATCCGGAAGGACCCTTTGGCGCCAAGGGGTTGGGCGAGCATGTGCTGATCCCGACGGCGCCGGCGATCCTCAACGCCATCCGCCACGCCACCGGTGTCCTGGTCACCAAGGTTCCGGCGACGCCGACGCGTATCCGCGCCGCCATTCGCGAAAAGGAGGCACGCCGATGAGCGAGCTTGCCGAACGCTTCGAAACCCACGATCCCGGCGAGAAGCTGGTGGCGGAGAAGATCCGCTGCGATGCCTGTCCGGTGATGTGCTACATCGCCGATGGCCGCACCGGCGCCTGCGATCGCTACGGCAATGTCGGCGGCAAGATCGTGCGGATGGACCCGCTGACCATCCTAGACCATGCGGCGGAAACCGGCGAGGCAATCGTGCCGTTCGTCGCCGAGGGCGAGGCGTGGGACGGCGAACTGATCAACACCGGCCGCCGCTTCGTCACTGCCATTGGTGCCGGCACCACCTATCCCGACTACAAGCCGGCGCCGTTCATCGTCAGCCAGGAGGTCGAGGGGGTCGATCTCGTCACGGTCGTTACCGAGGGCATCTTCTCCTATTGCGGCGTCAAGGTGAAGATCGACACCGACCGTCATATCGGACCCGAAACGGCTGTGGTGCGGTCGCAAGGCGAAGCGATCGGCCATGTCACGACAGGCGAATATGGCTCTCAGATGTTGTCGCTTGGCGGCGTGCACCATCTGACCGGCGGCTCCAAGGCTGAAGGCCGCGCCACTTGTGACGCGCTGCTCAATCTGTGCAACCGCAAGCCTGTCGAACTCGCCATCGACGGCGGCGCCATCATCACAGTCGAAGCCGGCAAACCACCTGTGATCGACGGCAAGCAGGAACACCGCATGCGTGTCGGGTGCGGCTCGGCCACCATCGGCATGTTCGCTACGCAATGGCGCGGCCTCGTCGACGAGGTGGTGGTGGTCGACGACCACATCACCGGCGTCGTCTCTGAGCATCAGGCCGGCAAGGTGCTGGGCTGGCAGGACACCGGCATAAAAATCATCGGCCGCCGCTCAACGCCGGGCCGCTATTTCAAGGTTTCCGAACCCGGCCTCGGCTGGGGCGGCACCAGCATATCCGACCCGCTGTCGATCCTCGGCGAATGGAATGCCAAGAAGGGCGCGCGGCCGGGCCTGTCGCTGCTGATGGTTTCGACCACCGGCGAGCAGTTCGCCTATTACGAGCTCGACGACGAGCTGAAGCCGGTGCAGAAGCCATTTCCCGAACGGCTGCAGAAATCGGTCGAACTGATCGAGGACAATTGCGAGCCGGCGCTGTGTACCGTGCTGTTCGTCGGCGGCGCCGGTGGTTCGCTGCGCGCCGGCGTCACCGAAAACCCGGTCAACCTGACCCGTTCCGTGCAGAGCTTGACTACCTATGTGACGGTCGGGGGAGCGCCGGTCTATGTCTGGCCGGGCGGCGGCATCACGCTGATGGTCGATGTCACGCGGGTGCCGGAGGGCGCCTTCGGCTATGTGCCGACGCCGGCCCTGGTGGCGCCTATCGAATTTACCCTGCGCCGTGACGATTATGTGAGGCTCGGCGGTTACGAGGCCGAAATCCGTAGCGTCGAGGACATCGTTGCTAGAGGTGGCGAATACCTCAATCCGCGCCGCGGCACCGGTGCGCCGGCCAACAATCCATGGCCGCCGCTGGCGCAATTGCGCCGCGCTGTGTCGAACGGGGCTGGGTGATGGAAGGCCCACAAGTACATTGGCTGCGGGACGGCAAGCGGCTGCATCTCAACCACGGGCCGATCGACCTGATCGTCGAAGCCTTTGGCGAAGCGGGCGAATGTCGTCTGGCCTATGAGCAAGCCGTAGCGCGGTTCCAGACCATCCTGCCCGAGCTGGTGGAGGAATTGCCCGAACTGCGCCGCCCAGCCGCGTTGCGGGCCCGCGCTTTCGTCGGTCCGACAGCGCGGCGCATGGAAGCGGCTGTGGTGCCGTTGGCCGAAAGCTTCATCACGCCGATGGCCGCCGTCGCCGGCTCGGTAGCTGACGAAATGCTTGATGCGCTGCTTGTCGGACGCAGGCTCGACCGTGCCTATGTCAACAATGGCGGCGACAGCGCGATCCATCTTGGTGGCGGCCAGTCGATGACACTTGCCATTGCCGGCACCGGGCACGGCCTCGCCGATCGCATCGTCATCCATGTCGAGGATGGCGTGCGCGGCGTTGCCACCAGCGGCTGGCGCGGACGTTCCTTTTCGTTGGGCATTGCCGATGCGGTGACTGTGCTGGCGCGCACGGGAGCAGAAGCCGATGCCGCCGCGACGCTGATCGCCAACGCCGTCGACTTGGCCAATCATCCGGCTATCCGGCGTGTGCCGGCGCGCGATCTGGCGCCGGACAGCGACCTTGGCGACAGGCTTGTCACGCAAGAGGTCGGCCGGCTTTCTCCAGCGGAGATCGCCATGGCGCTGGACAGCGGGCTTGCCGTCGCCGAAGATTTCCGCCGCAGGGGATTGATCGCCGCATCGGCGCTCTTCCTTGCCGGCCAGACCCGCATCGGTGGTTCCATGGCGCTTGCCGCGCCCAACAAAAGTCCAGGGAAGGAAGTTGCCCATGCCTGAGTTTCCGATCCGCAAGATCGCGGTTCTGACCGAAGAGATCTTTCACGAAGGCGGGCCGGTCGCAAAAGTGCCGCGTCGCCGCGCCGCCGCCATGGCGCTGGTGAAAAACCCGTTTGCCGGGCGCTATGTCGAGGATTTGCAGAGCGCCATGGATGATCTGAAGCCGCTCGGCCTGCTGCTCGCCGACCGGCTGATCGCCGCACTCGGCGGCGACGTCAAACAGATCGACGGTTATGGCAAGGGCGCCATTGTCGGCACATCGGGCGAACTCGAGCATGGCGCGCTCTGGCATGTGCCGGGCGGCTACGCGATGCGCGAACGGCTCGGCGACGCCAAGGCGATCGTGCCGTCGGCGAAGAAGGTCGGCGCTTTCGGTTCAAAGCTCGACGTGCCGCTCGGCCATATCAACGCCGCCTATGTGCGCAGCCATTTCGACGCCATGGAAGTCGGCATCAGTGACGGGCCGCGCCCCGACGAGATCCTGTTTTGCCTCGCCATGACCTGTGGCCCGCGCGTGCACGACCGCATGGGCGGCCTGGCCGCCAAGGATATCAAGGCCTGGGACGGGCTGCGGTGAGTGCTGAGGAAAATCTGCTGAAGCTGGTCGAGTCCGAAGAGCCTGACGACCAGGATTACCATCTGCAGGAGCAGGTCGGCTTCATCCTGCGCAAGGCGCATCAGCGCCATGTCTCGATCTTCGCAGCGCATATCGGCGACCTGACGCCACCGCAATTCGCGGCTCTCGCCAAGCTGCGCGACGTCGGCGAGACCTCGCAGAACCAGCTCGGCACGCTGATCGCCATGGATGCGGCGACGGTGAAGGGTGTCATCGACCGCCTGAAGGCGCGCGGTCTGGTCGAGCTTTCCAAGCATGAGGTCGACAAAAGGCGGCTGCTGGTCAACCTGACCGCGGAAGGCCGCGACGCCATCGAGCGCCTGATCCCGCTGGCCCGTGAGATCACAAGGGAAACACTGGCGCCGCTCTCGGCCAAGGAGATCGCCACCTTCATGAAGCTGCTGGCGAAGCTGGCGTAGGCGGATCTGCCGGGCGCAAAAGCACCCGGCAGGAAGTTTAGATCAAAGGCCGTTGTCCTTCAGCACCTTGGCGGCGTTTTCCTTGGTGATCTTCTCGGTCGGCAAGGTGATGGTCTTTTCGACTTTTTCGCCGTTGAGGAACTTGATCGCCTGACGCAGGCCTTCGGCGCCGGGGGTGACATAGCTAAAGGTCGCCGTCAGTTCGCCCTTGTTCACCATCTGCACACCTTCGTTGGGCAGACCGTCGATGCCGATGAACTTGATGTCCTTCTCGCGGCCGACATCCTTGGCTGCGAGATAGGCGCCATAGGCCATCGGGTCATTGTGGCCATAGACGAGATCGATCTTCTCGTTGCTCTTCAGCGCGTTGGCCATCAAATTGTAGGCCTGGTCCTGCTTCCAGTCGCCCGACTGCTGGTCGAGCAGATATTTGATGCCCGGTTCCTTGTCGGTGAACTCATGGAAGCCGTCATGGCGATCATGCGCCGGCTGAGTGCCCATGCCGCCCCAGATCTCGACGACATTGCCTGATGCCTTGCCCTTGCCGCCGAGCAGTTCGACGGCATATTCGCCGGCCGCGCGGCCGATCAGCGCGTTGTCGCCGCCGACGAACTGGGTGTAGTCCTTGGTGTCGACATTGCGGTCAAGCACGAAGACCGGAATCTTGGCGTCGATCGCCTGCTGCACGACGCCGGTAAGGCCGGCGGATTCCTTCGGCGACACCAGCAGTGCGTCGACCTCCTGACGGATCAGGTTCTCGACATCGGCGACCTGCTTTTCGGTCTTGTCCTCGCCGTCGGTAATGATCAGCTCGACCTCCGGATGCTTGGCGGCTTCGGCCAGGATGTCCTTGTTGAACTGCGCGCGCCAGGGCTCGATGGTCGTCACCTGGGAGAAGCCGATCTTCCACTTCTTGTCCTGGGCGAAGGCATTGCCGCTGGTCATGAGCGCGGTGGTGGTCAGCAGCGCCGCGGTCATGGCGGCAAGTTTCAGCATGTCACGTCGTTTCATTTTTTGTTTCCTCCGAGATTGAGAGACGATGTCTCTTGTGACGGCCGCTTTGCCGCGGCCGTTTCCTTGCGCGCCGTTTGCCCGCCTGGCAGGCGCAGATAGGCCAGGAGATCACCGGCATTGCGCTCCTGGACAAGCACGGTGCCGATGATGATCATCCCCTTCAGTACCAGCTGAAGGTTCGAATTGATGTTGTGGAGCTGCAGGATATTGGAGAGCAGCCCGAAGATCAGCACACCGCAGAACGTGCCGGTGAGGCTGCCGCGCCCGCCCATCAGGCTGGTGCCGCCGATGACGACGGCGGCGATGGCGTCTAGCTCCAGCCCGGCGCCGGCATCGGGCTTGCCTTGCCGGTATTGCGCGACGTAGAGCACGGCGGCGATGCCGGCGAGCAGGCCGGAAATGGCATAGGTGGCGATCTTGACGCGGCCGGCTGCGATGCCCGAGAGGCGCGCCGCCTCCTCATTGCCGCCGATGGCATAGACATAGCGGCCGAACGGCGTGAAGCGCAGCACCGCGCCATAGATCAGGATGGCGCCGAGGAAGAACAGGCCGGGCATCGGGATGATGCCGAACACCAGCGAGCGCAGCATCTCGAAATCGGCGGTGGCGTTCGAGCCGGTATAGACCGGCAGAACCGCATTGTTCTGGCCGGCGGTCAGGCGGGCGATGCCGAGCGCCGTCACCATCATCGCCAGCGTGACGATGAAGGGCTGCAGCCGTCCGGCAACGATGATGAAGCCGTTGAGCGCGCCGAACAGCAACCCGACGCATGGCGCCACCAGCAACACGCCGAGCACGCCGAATTTCGGTTCGATCTGCGGCAGCAGGTACCATAGCGACAGGCTGCACAGGACCACGCCGACGACTGCGGGCGTGACCAGACCGCGAATTCCGTCGAGCCTGATCTCACGGACGAGATCGGCACCGGCACGGGATTTTGCAAGGTTCTGGAAGATGAAGCGGGTGACGACGAAGCCAAGGCAAAGCGCCGCCAAGGCGACGGTCGGCACGCCCAGCACGACGCCCGGTGTAACGCCTGGAACGGTCAGCAGCATGGCGCAGACTACCGAGCAAATGGCCATCAGCGAGCCGACGGAGAGATCGATGCCGCCGGTGATGATGACCGCCGTCATGCCGGTGGCGATCAGCCCGGTGGTCGAGACCTGGCGCAGCACGTCGAGCAGATTGCCGTAGGAGAGGAAGATGTTGTTGCCCTTCGAACTCATCGGCGAGCCCAGCACGCCGATCAGGAAGATGGCGATCAGGCCCCAATAGAGCTTGGTTTGGGACAGGAGTTTCAGGACAGTCATGCGGCTGGTCTCGATATGGTCCGGCGCGGTGCGGCGAGGCGCATGATGGCCTCCTCGCTGGCCGCATCGCGGGAAAGGATGCCTGTCTGGCGGCCATCGGCCATCACCAGGATGCGGTCGGAGAGATGCAGCAGCTCGGGCAGTTCCGAACTGATGACCGCGATGGCGAGGCCGTCGCGCGCCAGTTTGAAGATCAGGTCGTAGATCTCGCGCTTGGCGCCGACGTCGATGCCGCGCGTCGGCTCGTCCAGCAACAGCACCCTTGGCCTGGTCGCCAGCCATTTGCCGATGACGACCTTCTGCTGGTTGCCTCCCGACAGCGTGCCGGCGGGCTGGTCGATGTCCCGGCAGCGGATGCCGAGCGACTTGACCGCCTGCCGCGCCAGCCCCTGTTCGCCGGCCAGCGAGCGGATGCCGAAGCGCGCCAGCGACCCGACCAGCGGCAACGCGACATTGTCTGATATCGAGGCCTGCAGATGCAGGCCTTGCGTCTTGCGGTCCTCGGTCACCAGCGCAATGCCCAGCCGCCGCGCGTCGCGGGGCGAACGGATATCCACCGGCCGGCCATCGACCTGGATTTCGCCACCGGTGCGGCCATCGCTCGAGCCGAAGATCGCTTCCAGTATCTCGGTGCGGCCAGAGCCGAGCAGCCCGCCAATGCCGAGGATTTCTCCAGCGGCAAGATCGAATCCGACGCCGTCGATCACCGTGCGCCAGCCATGGGCATCGGGCTTCGACAGCGACAGGTTCTCGACCGAGAGCACGATCCTGCCACTGGGGCCGCGCTCCCCCTCAGGGGACGCGAGCAGGTTGCGGCCGACCATCGCGGAAATGATCGCGTCTTCGTCGAGATTGCCCATTGGCTCGGTCAGTACGTGGCGCCCATCGCGAAACACGGTAATACGGCTGGCCAGATGCATGACCTCGTCAATGCGGTGCGAGATGTAGACAATGGCGACACCGCTGTCGGCGAGCTGGCGAATGATGCGGAACAGCCGCTGGCATTCGGCCAGCGACAGCGCCGAAGTCGGCTCGTCCATGATCAGGATACGTGCCGACATCGACAGCGCCTTGGCGATCTCGACCAGCTGTTGCTCGCCGACGCGCAAGGCACCGACGCGGGCTTGCGGATCGAGTTCGATGCCGAGCCGCCGCAACAAAGCATCTGCGGCGCGGCTGCTCGCCTTGCGGTCGACGATCAGCCCGGCGATCAGCTTCTCGCGCCCTAGGAAGATGTTGTCGGCGACGCTGAGTTCCGGCACCAGGTTGAGTTCCTGGTGGATGATGGCGATGCCGGCATCCTCGGCGTCGCGCACGCCGGCGAAGCTGACGGGACGGCCATCGACGCTGACCTTGCCTTCGTAGCCGGTGTAGACGCCGGAGAGGATCTTCATCAGCGTCGACTTGCCGGCACCGTTCTCGCCCATCAGGGCATGGACTTCGCCGCGTCGCAGTTCGAAGCGGACGTCGACCAAGGCGGCGATGCCGCCGAAGCTCTTGGAAATATGCTCGGCGCTCAGAACGACGTTCGAACGATCCGCCGCACTGTGCTCCGGGGATAGGGAATTCGCA
Organism: Mesorhizobium sp. M1050; assembly: GCF_040318715.1. Lineage (NCBI taxonomy): Bacteria > Pseudomonadati > Pseudomonadota > Alphaproteobacteria > Hyphomicrobiales > Phyllobacteriaceae > Mesorhizobium > Mesorhizobium sp. M1050. Next base: position 37,417 of record NZ_JAMYMV010000004.1, read on the forward strand.
TGCTTCATGACAATGGCGGCCTCCCTTCCGTCCTCGTCAAATCTCACCAAACGCTAATCTAAACGTTTCGATCATGTCAAGCCGCTATCTGATGGTGCTGGCCCGACATATTTCAATTCTTGCGAAAAAATGCAAAAATCCGTAGATGTAGCACATAGAGGGGTGGCGAAACGTTTAGAAATGACAGCATTCAAGCGGACTAGGAAGCGAAAATCCACGGCGCCGACCATGCTCCACGTCGCCGAAGCGGCGCGTGTATCGGTCGCCACGGTATCGGCGCTGATCAACGGCACGGCAACGGTCAGCCCGGAGCTCAGCCAGCGCATCGAACAGGCGATCCGCGATATCGGCTACAAGCGCAACGCGATCGCCCGCAGCCTGAAGATGGGCACGACCCGCACCATCGGCTTGACCGTGCCGCACATCACCAACCCGTTCTTCACCGATGTCGTCTCGGTCATCCAGCAGGCCTTCGACCGGGCCGGCTATGCCGTCATGCTTTGCTGCACGGACGAGGACCTGAACACCCAGGACGACCAGATCAGGCTGCTGCTCGACCGCATGGTCGACGGGCTGATCGTGGCGCGCGTCGGCGACGGCGCGATCCTCAAGCGGATCGTCGACGACGCCAATGTGCCGGTCGTGCTGCTCGACCGTCTCTGCAAAGGCGTCGATACCGATGCCGTGGTGCTCGACAACCAGCGCGCGGTGTTCGACGCCATCACCTACCTGATCAATCTCGGCCATCGGCGCATTGGTTACATCACCGGCACGTCGGACATTTCGCCTATGCATGACCGCATGACGGGATATCGCGAGGCGCTTCACGCCGCTGGCCTGCCGATCGCCGAGGAGTTGATCCGTTTCGGCAATTTCCACGAGATCGACGGCTACAATGCCACCATGCAGATGCTTTCCTCGCATGATCGGCCAAGCGCGATCTTCTCGGCCAACAACCCGATGGTGATCGGCACCATGAAGGCGATCCGCGACATCGGCCTGTCCTGCCCTGAAGACATTTCGGTCGCCTGTTTCGACGATTTTCCATGGTCCGATGTGTTCCAGCCGCAGCTGACCACGGTGGCGCAGCCGGTGCAGGCGATCGGCGAACAGGCGGCCAACCTCTTGCTCGACCGTCTCGCCGGCAACAGGGACGCGCCGCCGCGCAAGCTGGTGCTCAAAGGCCGGCTGATGATCCGCAATTCATGCCGCCCGCTGGGAGCGATGGCGCAGAGCGTGAGCGCTTAGTTTTTCGCGCGTCGGCGGGCGCTCGACGTTGCGAAAGGTGTGCCGCCTTTAGCCGAGCCGGACTGTCAGACAGCTTGCGATAGCGATTTATGCGCCTCGGCCAGTATCTCGAACGACCGCACTCGCGACGCATGATCGAAGATCTGCGCGGTGACCATCAGCTCGTCGGCACCGGTGCGGCGCACGAAGGCGTCGATGCCTTGCCGGACCGTATCCGGGGAGCCGACGACGGCGCAGGACAATGCCTGGCCGAGCATGGTCCTGGCCATCGGCTCGAGATCGCGCTCATAGTTCTCGACAGGTGGCGGCAGTCGGCCGGCCCGACCGGTGCGCAGGTTGACAAAGGCCTGTTGCAATGACGTGAACAGCAACCATGCCTCGGCGTCGGTGGGCGCGGCAAAGACGTTGAGGCCAAGCATGACATGCGGCTTGTCGAGCTGCTCCGATGGCTGGAAGCGCGAGCGGTAGACGTCCAGCGCGTGATCGAGTTCCGCCGGCGCGAAATGCGAGGCGAAGGCATAGGGCAGGCCGAGCATGGCAGCGAGCTGCGCACCATAGAGGCTGGATCCGAGGATCCAGACTGGCACGTTCTGGCCCTCGCCAGGCACGGCGCGGATGCGCTGACCTTCCTCGGCCGGCTGGAAATAGCGCATCAGCTCGATGACATCCTGCGGGAAATTGTCGACCCCGGCCTCGAGATTGCGGCGCAAGGCGCGGGCCGTGGCCATGTCGGTGCCGGGCGCCCGGCCGAGGCCGAGGTCGATGCGGCCCGGATGCAAAGCGGCCAGCGTGCCAAACTGCTCGGCAATCACCAGCGGCGCGTGGTTGGGCAGCATGATGCCGCCGGCGCCGACACGAATGGCCTTGGTGCCGCCGGCAACATGGGCAATGACGACCGCGGTTGCCGCACTGGCGATGCCTGGCATGTTGTGATGCTCGGCCAGCCAGAAGCGCTTGTAGCCCAGCCGCTCGGCATGACGGGCAAGATCAAGCGAATTGGCCAGCGATTGCGAGGCATCGCTGCCTTCGACGATCGGCGACAGGTCGAGAACGGAAAGGTCGGTCATGAACGGTTTCCTGTGTCAGGACCGCATGTAGGAAGCGCCCTGCGACCTGCAAATTCAAAAATATTGATCAGCCTTTTGCAATTTCAGTGTCGGCGACGTCCTCGTCCTCGATGACAGCCGTGTGTTGTGCGGCGAGAAAATTGCCGACATGGCTAAGGCCGTCGAAATGATCGCAGAACACTTTGATGACGACCAGCAGCGGCACCGCCATCAAGGCACCGACGAAGCCCCACAGCCACGACCAGAAGGCGATGGCGATGAGGATCGCCACGGCATTGATCTCGAGGCGGCGGCCGACCACCGTCGGGGTCACGAACTGGCCTTCGATGATATCGCACAACAACACGAAGGCCGGAGCCAGTAGCGCGTAGGAGACGGTGTCGAAGCTGATCAGCGACATGATCGTGACAAGCATGATGGTCAACAGCGCGCCGACATAGGGCAGGAAGTTGAGCATGGCGGCAGTGATGCCCCAGACTTGCGGGTTGGGCACGCCGAGTGCCCACAGGCCAAGGCCGATGACGGCGCCGAGACCGGCATTGATGATGGTGACAGTGAGCAGATAGTGCGAGATTTCCCGCTCCACGTCATAGACGACGCGCAGCGCCCGCTTCTTTTCGCTGAGACGCGCGAAGGACTGGATGATCTTCTCGTAGAACATCGTGCCGGAGGCGAGCAGGAACAGCGACAGTACGAAGATTATGGTGAGGCTTGTTCCCGCCGACAGGATGTTGCTGGCCGCTGCAGACAGAATGCCGGATTGCGCCACCGCCACCTTCTGGACGCCCGGCTCCTGCGAGGTCTCGGTCAGCTGTTCGATCTGATGCGAAATCTGCATGATCTTCTCGAGCGGACGCCGCAGTTGCGCCAGCCGTTCGGTGAGCCGCTGGCCGATCGACGAGGTGTTGTTGATGAGTTCGATGACTGGACCGCTGAGCAGATAGCCGGCACTGGCGAAAACGAAAAGCGACAGCAGCACCAGCACGGTTGCCGAAACCACGTCGGGGATGCCGCGCTTGCGCAGCAGCCGGACGATCGGCGTCAGCGTCAGCGTCAGCAGAAAAGCCAGGATGACCGGCATGAAGAACGCGCGGGCGAAGTAGAGCGCATAGATAGCCATGAACAGGAAGATGCCGACGAGCAGCGAGCGCGTCAGATGCATGTCGGCACGAGCCGCGACGCGCGAATCCAGTTCATCGGCAACGCCTGCGCCCAAGGCAGTGGGTTCGGTCTTCATGCTCGCCCCTTGAGCCGGGCGCCCCTCGGCGATCGGCGATTGCCTGCATGAAACGCAGAGTGACGGGGTCAGGTTCCAGGGTTAGGTGAACCGGGCTCCACCGAGATGGCTGGTATGACCATTGCCTTTAAGCGCATGTCGCGACAGCACGAGCCGTTTCCGGCCATGGTCATGGATATTGGAACGTACCCCGTGGCGATCGGCTTCATGCCCGCCATTCCACCTGGTTTCGTCAGGGGAGATCGGGGCCGACCTACTTTTCGACGGGCACCGCCAGCGCCGGCGCGGATTTCGCCGTTTCCTTGCGCACGATCGGCGCCACCCTGGTGCCGTAGAGTTCGATCGCCTTCATGATCTTGGCATGCGGCATGGTGCCGATCGCCATCTGCAGCAGGAAACGGTCGTTGCCGAAGATCTTGTGCTGGGCGACGATCTTCTCGGCCACCTGCTCGGGGCTGCCGACGAACAGTGCGCCGTTGGGACCGCGCGACTGGTCGAAATGCGCCCGCGATGTCGGACCCCAGCCGCGCTCGCGGCCGATGCGGTTCATCACTTCCGCCTGGGGTCCATAGAAATCGTCGGCCGCCTGCTCGGTCGTTTCGCCGATAAAGCCATGCACGTTGATGCTGGTGGCGAGATCAGCCGGTTCGCTGCCGGCGCGCCTGGCGGCCTCGTGGTAGAGATCGAACAGCGGCGCGAACCGTGCCGGCTCGCCGCCAATGATGGCGAGCGCCAGCGGCAGGCCGAGTGCGCCAGCGCGGGCGGCAGACTGTGGCGTCCCACCAATGGCGATCCAGACCGGCAGCCTGTCCTGGAAGGGCCGGGGATAAACGCCGCGATCGTTGATCGACGCGCGCAGATTGCCGGACCAGGTGACCTTCACGCTATCGCGGATGGCGAGCAGCAGGTCGAGCTTTTCGGCGAACAGCTCGTCATAGTCCTCGAGGTTGTAGCCGAACAGCGGGAAGGATTCGATGAACGAGCCGCGTCCGGCCATGATCTCGGCGCGGCCGCCCGACAGAAGATCGAGCGTGGCGAACTGCTGGAAGACGCGCACCGGGTCATCGGAAGACAGGACGGTGACCGCGCTGGTCAGCTTGATACGCTTCGAGCGCTCGGCGGCTGCGGCCAGGGCTACGACCGGCGCTGAGGCCGCATAATCGGGCCGGTGGTGCTCGCCGAGGCCAAAGACGTCGAGACCGACCTGATCGGCCAGTTCGACCTCCTCGATCAGGTTGCGCAGCCGCTCATGCGGGCCGATGGCGCCCGGACCCGGCTGCGGGCTGACGTCGGCGAAGGTGTAGAGACCGAGTTCCATTAAGTGTCATCCTGCTGTTGGGTTGGTCGCGTAGCAATCCCAGGAAAAGTGTGAGGCGGATTTCCGCCCGGAATTGCGTCAACACAGAGATAAAGCGCGGTTCACCGTTTCTGGTGAATCGCTCTAGACGTAGCGACCGACCCGCCGCGCCGCCAGAGGGGCGGACGGTGAACAGTGCATGCCGGTTTCGGCCGAAAAGACGTCTCCCGGCTGCAACAGCCAATAATTTCATGGCTGCCATGCCGTTTTGGCGCTTGAACTCTCGGTTTTCGCGCGTATGTAAGCGTCGCGAATTGACTCCAGGGAAGTGGACTTGGCTATCTACAGGGAAAAAGACGTTTTCGAGCGGCGCAACGCCGCAAACGAGGCAAAGAAGGCGCTCCTCGAGCGCTTCAAGGCAAAGCCGGCTGCGGATGATCCCGCAGTGCTGGCGCGGCAGGCCGAACGCAAGGCGATCCTAGCGGCCCGCGAAATCCGCGAGGCTGAAAAGGCCCGGCTGAAGCAGGAAAAGCTGGCACGCGAAGCGGTTGAGAAGGCCGAGCGCGAGGCAGCAGCCGAGGCAGCACGTATCGCCGCCGAGGAAGCCGCACAGGCCGAGGCCAAGATTCGGGAATCCGAAGAGAACGAGCGCATCGCCCGTTTTCTGGCCGACGAAGCCGAACGCAAGGCAAAGCGCGACGCGCGTTATGCGGCGCGCAAGCAGCGTACCGGCAGGACGCCTCCGGGCTTCTCCGCCCGCTAGCCTCAAAACTGCCGAAGCAATCAGCTTCAAGAATCAGGGTCGCCTCGCAGCGGCCCTGAACGTGTTTGTCCGCCACTCCGGTCAGGCGGCGAACTTCAGCCCCATGATGCCGCAGACGATGAGCGCGATGCAGGTCAGCCTGATCGCCGTGGCCGGCTCGCCGAGCAGCCAGACGCCGAGCAGTGCCGTACCGACGGTGCCGATGCCGGTCCACACCGCATAGGCGGTACCGACCGGCAGCGTCTTCAGCGCCAGGCCGAGCAAGGTGAGGCTGACGATCATCGAGGCAACGGTCAGCATGGTCGGCACCAGCTTCGAAAACCCATCAGTGTATTTGAGGCCGATTGCCCAGCCGATCTCGAACAGGCCGGCAACAAAGAGAAGAATCCAAGACATCGACAACGCTCCATCAGAGCATCGGACCGAAAAGTGATCTTCGGGTGCCCGACGATCAATCAATCAAGCAATGACGGGTCGTCCCGTCCGGATTTGGGGAAGCGCGAGGTCGTCCCCGCCGTGCCAACATTGGAATTTCGGGCGCTCGATCACCAACGATCGGCAACGGCGTTGCCGATCGTAATCCTATTCCAATGCGGATGGCCCGGACCTACTTGTCCTTAAGCTTCATCGCCTTGACAGGCGGCGCCTTCAGGGCCGGAGCGGGAGCGGGTTTCTTGGCGTCCTTCTTCGGCTTGCGGGCTTCCTTGCCTGCCTTCATCGCACCTTTAGCCATGATTCGTTCCTCCGATTGCGGGAAGCGAAGTGAAACAAGAGAACCGCCCGACTGCAAGGGGTTAGCGACTGCTGCCGCCGTCAGCGGATCGCTTCAACCGGTTTCTAATTTGCTCGTAAACCCTGGCCGTCCGTGCCATGGTTATTTTCGCACTGCAGCATCAACCGTGCCGTCGCCGGGTGATCGTCAGGCAGGCCGGTCAGGACGAAAATGCGAATCCACATCGGCTGCGAAATGAGCTTCGACTTTCCGCAGGAAACGCCGCTCATCGCGATGCTGAATGTCCACTATTCCCGTGCCTCCGATCTCGAGCGGCCGGATTTCCTGGTCTCCAACCCGCCGGTGCCTATCCAGAGCTACCGCGACAGTTTCGGCAACTGGTGCAACCGGTTCGTCGCGCCGCCTGGGCGTTTCACCTTCGGCACAGACGCGGTGATCCGCGATCCCGGCACCTTCGAGAAGGGCGACCTGATGGCCTGGCAGCACGAGGTGCGCGACCTGCCGGCGGACACGCTGCTGTTCCTGCTGCCCAGCCGATTTTGCGAGAGCGACCTTCTGGCTGATGAAGCGTGGCGGCTGTTTGGGCAAACGCCGCTCGGCGTTCCACGCGTCCAGGCGGTCTGCGACTTCGTCCACAATCATCTCGTCTTCAACTACGGCAATGCTCGGCCGACACGTAGCGCTGCGGAGGCCTACCGCGAACAGAGCGGTGTCTGCCGAGACTATGCGCATCTCGCCGTCACATTCTGCCGGGCACTCAACATCCCGACGCGCTACTGCACCGGCTACATCAGCGACATCGGCATGCCAAAGCCATGGGCGAGCATGGATTTCTGCGCCTGGATGGAAGTCTATCTCGGCGGCCGTTGGCATGCCTTCGATCCGCGCAACAACGCACCGCGCATCGGCCGCATCCTGATCGCCTCCGGCCGTGACGCCGCCGATGTGCCGCTGACCCATATTTTCGGGCCGGGCACGCTCGCCGGGTTCAAGGTGTGGACCAGCGAGATCGTCGACTAGCCCGCTTCCTGCCGGCCAATCTGTCCAGCACTGTCTTTGACGCACGCCAGCTTTGAACGAGCCTGCGGTTCGTGCATTGTGATGTCTGTGGAGCTTCTGCCTCTGGCCTTAGGCTGGGTGCGCATCTAACGGGACCACACACCATGGCTGCGCATGGCGGCTCAAAACGGGTGATCTACACGGCGCTGGCCGGCAATCTCGCCATCGCGCTGACCAAGTTCGCCGCCGCCTTCTTCACCGGCAGTTCGGCGATGCTGTCGGAAGGCGTGCACTCGCTGGTCGATACCGGCAATGGCAGCCTGCTGCTCTACGGCATGCATCGCGCCGCCCGTCCGGCTGACCACACGCATCCGCTCGGTCACGGCCGCGAACTGTATTTCTGGAGTTTCATCGTCGCACTTCTCGTCTTTGCCGTGGGCGCCGGGGTATCGTTCTACGAGGGCGTGATCCACATCATGGCGCCGGAACCGGTCGCCAACGTCAAGGTGAACTATCTCGTCCTGGGCCTTTCCTTCCTGTTCGAAGGCAGCTCCTGGCTGGTGGCGCTGAAGGAGTTCCGCAATCAGAAGGGCAAGGAAGGCTGGCTGCGGGCCGTGCAGTCGAGCAAGGATCCGAGCGTCTACACCGTGCTGTTCGAGGACAGTGCGGCCCTTCTCGGCCTGATCGTCGCCTTCGCCGGCATCCTGGCGGCGGAACTGCTGGGGATGCCGGAACTCGACGGCGCCGCCTCGATCGGCATTGGGCTGATCCTTGGCGCGACGGCAATTTTCCTGGCCCGCGAAAGCAAGGGCCTACTGATCGGGGAGCCGGCCTCGCCCGAGGTGCAGAGACAGGTGCTGGCGATCGCCCAACAAGATCCGGCGGTGCAGCGGGCGAACGGCGTTCTGACCGTCCATATGGGGCCGGCAGAGATCGTTGCCGGGCTGAGCATCGAGTTCGAGGATCACCTGACGGCGCCGGAGATCGAAGCCTGTGTGGAGCGCCTGGAGGCGCGGCTACAGAAGGAGATGCCGGAGATCACACGGCTGTTCGTCAAGCCGCAGACCACCGGCACCTGGGAAAAGCGGCGCAAGCTGATCGAGACCGCATCCAATCCGGCGCCGGATTAGCGTTGCGCCATTGCCTCACGGTCTTGCCTCGCTAAGATTAACAACACTTTGGAGGAACGAAGATGAAAATCGACGGCGGCTGCCATTGTGGCGCCATCACCTACGAGGCGGAGGTCGATCCTGAAAAGACGAACATCTGCCACTGCACGGACTGCCAGCAACTGACCGGCACGGCTTTTCGCGTGACGGTTCCGGCGCTCGAAAGCAACTACCGCATCACCAAGGGTACGCCGAAAATCTACATCAAGACAGGATCGAGCGGCGCCAAGCGCGCGCAGGCCTTTTGCGGCGAGTGCGGCTCGCATCTATACGCCACATCGGTTGGCGACGGGCCGAAAGTCTATGGCATCCGGGTCGGCACGGCGAGGCAGCGCGATGAACTGGTTCCCCGGATGCAATACTGGCACCGCTCGGCATTGCACTGGCTGCCGGAATTTCAGGACATGACCACCGTCGAGGAGCAGTAGCGCTGTTCAATCGTCGCCTTCGACGACCCTCAGCCTGAGCTGCCCGGTCTTCGAATCGGCAACGCGAGCGCCCGTGTCAGCCTTTGCAGCGGGAGGCCGCGACGCGGCGTCCGCCGCGGCTTCGCCGTCGGCCTGCGCGCCGAACTCCAGCGCCTCGATCTTCTGGCCGCGCTTGGTGACCTTCGAAGTAGAAACCAGGATGTCGTCGATGTCCTTGGCGGACTGGCCGAAATGGACCTGCAGCTTGCGCACCCGCTCATCGACACGCGCAACATCCTCCATCAGCCGGATGACCTCGCCCTGGATCAGGTGCGCCTGTTCGCGCATGCGGGCGTCCTTGAGGATCGCCTGAATAACCTGGATCGACAGCATCAGCAGCGACGGCGAGACGATGACGACACGGGCGCGATGCGCCTTGTGGACGATCGCCTCGAAATTCTCATGGATCTCGGCGAACACCGATTCCGAAGGCACGAACATGAAGGCGGTGTCCTGGGTCTCGCCCTGGATCAGGTATTTTTCCGAGATATCGCGGACATGGATCTCGATGTCGCGGCGGAATGCCTGCGAGGCGACCTTCTGCAGGTCGGCGCCATCGGCGGCGCGGATGGCGTTCCAGGCTTCCAGCGGAAACTTGGCGTCGATGGCAAGCGACGGCGCGCCGTTCGGCATCTTCACCAGGCAGTCGGGCCGGCTGCCGTTCGACAGCGTCGCCTGGAATTCGTAGGCGCCGTGCGGCAGGCCGTCGGCGACGATCGCCTCCATGCGCGACTGACCGAAGGCGCCGCGCGTCTGCTTGTTGGAGAGTATCGCCTGCAACTGCACGACCTGGCCGGCGAGCGACTGGATGTTACCTTGCGCGACATCGATGATCGCCAGCCGCTCCTGCAATTTGGCCAGGCTTTCATGCGTCGATTTCGTCTGCTCGGTCATGGTCTGGCCGAGCCTGCCGGTCATGGCATCGAGACGCTGGCCGATCGACTGCGTCAATTCCGCTTGCCGCGCCCCGAACACTTCGGCGATGGCGCCCATGCGGCCCTGCATCTCGGCCTGGCTTTGCAGAATGCCGGCCATTCGCGCCTCGGCGTCGCGGGCATGATCGGCGGCTTCGGCGGCAGCGACTGCGCGCGCTTTGGCCGACCGCCACAGCGCGACAACGAGCGCCACGAACAGGCCGAGAACCAGCAAGGCGCCGAAGGCCAGCGCATGGCCGAGTGTGATCGTGGTGGCGCCAAGCCGGGCGACAGGTTCCGAAAGGATGGTGCTCAGATCATTCATGTGGACAGCATAAACGATTCGCCCTGATCGCACAGATCAAAACGTGAACGAGCTTCGCGCGCAACGGTTGACGCTTTTCGCTGGAGGTCTTAGGTGGAGCGCCATGCCGATCAAGCCGCTCATCATCCTTCCCGATCCCATCCTGCGCCAGGTTTCCAAGCCGGTGGAGCGTGTCGACGCGCCTTTGCGCAATTTAGCCGACGACATGCTGGCGACCATGTATGACGCGCCCGGCATCGGGCTGGCCGCAATCCAGATCGGCGAGCCGCTGCGCATGCTGGTGATCGATCTCGCCAAGGAAGACGAGGAGCCGGCGCCGCACGTCTTCATCAACCCGGAAATCCTGGAGAGCGCCGATGCGCGGTCCGTCTACGAGGAAGGCTGCCTGTCGATCCCGGACTATTATGCCGAGGTCGAGCGCCCGGCCGCCGTGCGGGTCAAGTATCTCGACCGTGACGGCAAATTGCAGGAGATGGAGGCCGAGGGCCTGATGGCGACCTGCCTGCAGCATGAGATCGACCACCTCAATGGTGTCTTGTTTATCGACCATATCTCGAAGCTGAAGCGCGACATGGTTGTGAAGAAATTCAAGAAGCTCGCCAGAGACAAGGCGCCGGGCAAGCTGGTGGGATAGGGGAAATGCCCCTTCGCGTCATCTTCATGGGCACGCCGGAGTTTTCGGTGCCGACGTTGCGCGCCATCGCCGAGGCCGGACATGAAGTCGCAGCCGTCTACACCCAGCCGCCGCGCGCCGCCGGACGGCGCGGGCTGGAACTGACGCCGTCGCCGGTGCAGCGCGAAGCGGAGCGGCTGGGCATCGAGGCGCGTACACCGACTTCGCTCAAAGGTGAGGCCGAGCAGGCCGCTTTCCGGGCCTTGCGGGCCGATGTAGCCGTGGTGGTCGCCTACGGCCTGCTGCTGCCGAAGGCGGTTCTGGAGGCGCCCCGGCTTGGCTGCATCAACGGCCATGCCTCGCTTTTGCCGCGCTGGCGGGGGGCTGCACCAATCCAGCGCGCCATCATGTCCGGCGACAGCGAAACCGGCATGATGGTGATGCGCATGGAAGAGGGTCTGGACACCGGTCCGGTCGGATTGGTTGAAAAATGCGCCATCGAGCCCGATATGACAGCCGGCGATCTGCACGATCGATTGATGAGCGTCGGCGCAACCCTGATGGTGGAAGCGCTGGCCCGACTGGAAAGGAACACGCTGACATTTGCCGACCAGGCGGTGGAAGGGGTGACCTACGCCAAGAAAGTCGATAAATCCGAGACGCGCGTGGACTGGACTCGCCCGGCGAGCGAGGTCCACAATCATATTCGTGGCTTGTCGCCCTTTCCCGGCGCCTGGTCGGAGATAGAAATTGGCGGCCGCCCGGAACGGCTGAAACTGCTTCGCTCGACGCTATCGCAAGGCCTGTCGCTTTCGGAAGATTTGGGCGAGTCGGGAGGAATTCTCGATGACCGGCTGACTGTCGCCTGCGGGGCAGGCGCGATCAGGCTGGTCGAAGTTCAACGGGCGGGCGGAAGGCCTGCTGCCGCGCAGGAGTTCCTGCGCGGGGCCAAGATCGAAAAAGGAATGAAATTCTCATGAGCATGATGTCGATACGCGCGGCGACGCCGCGGGATCGCGAGGCCATTCGCCTCGTCGAAGAGCACGCTTTTGGCCAGCAGGCGGAGGCCGGGCTGGTCGACGCGCTGGTGACCGGCGGCGACGTCGTCGCCGAACTGGTGGCGGAAGAAGACGGCCAGGTGGTCGGCCACATCCTGTTTTCCCGGCTGTTCGTCGAAAGCGGCGGCAAGAACTTCGCGGCCGTGGCGCTGGCGCCGTTGGCGGTGGAGCCTTCGTTCCATGGCAGCGGTATCGGCGGCGCGCTGATCCGCGAGGCGCATATCCGCCTCAAGGACACCGGCGAGACACTGGCCGTGGTGTTGGGCGATCCGGCCTATTACAGCCGTTTCGGCTACAGTCACGCCCGCGCCGAAAAGTTCGAGAGCGAGTATCAAAGCGAGGCTCTGCAGGCATTGGCCTGGGGCGATGCTCCGGAAGCCGGCAAACTGGTCTACGCGTCGGCCTTCGGCTCGGCACTCGCCGCGTAGGCGGCAACAGCCCTAGAGCCGGATGATTTCAGGTCGAATCCACCTGAAATCTGAATCCGTCTCTAATCCAAGAGATCGAGCATGATGTCGTCCGAAAACCGCTTCACACTTTTCGGCGTCTTGCCCTAGCATGCCGCGTTTTCGCCTCGACATCGAATATGACGGCAGCCTGTTTGCCGGCTGGCAGCACCAGGCGGACCAGCCTTCGGTGCAGCAGGCGATCGAGCAGGCGATCGAAAAATTCTGCGGCGAAGCGGTCCGGCTGCGCGCCGCCGGCCGCACCGATGCCGGCGTGCATGCCACCGCCCAGGTTGCGCATGTCGACCTCGTCAAGGCGTGGCCCAACGACAAGGTGCGCGATGCCGTCAACGCCCATCTGCAGGCGGCCGGCGCGCGCGTCGCCGTGCTCAAGGCAACGGTCGTCTCCGACAGCTTCGACGCGCGATTCTCGGCCACCGGCCGCCACTACCTCTACCGTATCCTCAACCGCCGCGCGCCGGCCGCACTCGACAAGGGCAAAGTGTGGTGGGTGCCGAAACGGCTTGACGCGGGCGCCATGCACGAAGCGGCAAAGGTCCTGGTCGGACGGCATGACTTCACCACCTTCCGCTCGACCCAGTGCCAGGCCAACAGCCCGATCAGGACGCTGGAGCGGCTCGACGTGAGCAGGCAAGATGACGTGATCGAGGTAAGGGCTTCGGCGCGCTCCTTCCTGCACAATCAGGTGCGTTCGATGGTCGGTTCCCTCAAGCGAGTCGGCGAAGGCAGCTGGACCGCGGCCGACCTGAAAACAGCGCTCGAGGCGCACGACCGCGCCGCCTGCGGCCAGGTGGCGCCGCCCGACGGGCTGTTTCTGGTGGGTGTCGATTATCCTGAGATCGACTATGCAGGATAGGGGCTCTCCGGGATAGAGGCCCGAAGGGCTCTGTCTGGGGTAGAGTCCGGAAGGCTCTACCCGGGGACGAACCCGGAAAGGCTCTGGGACCCGACATCATCCGGCACGGCGATGCCGAGTAGCGTCTGCAGGCCGAACAGCACCAACAGCGACGCGAGGAACATACCGACGAAAACGGCGGTGCCAATGGCGGGCCCCTTGCCAATTGTGGCGTTGGTCATTCGCCAGGTCAGCACCATCGACAGGGCAAACAACAACAGCGACACAAGGCTTGAAACCTGGCTCGCTGACGATAGAAAAAGCCGGATCAGCGCCGAGGGCAGCATCAGCCAGGCAGTAATGGCCGAGGCCCAGTTGCTGGCGACGACATAGTGGACGAAGCGGCCGCCAATGCCGGCGCGCGGCGCGACCAGGGCCAGAACGACCAGCGGCAGCACCCAGGAGCCGATGTCGACGGTCGCCAGACGCACCAGCATGCTGAAGCGCCCCGCGAAAGCGTCTGGATCGCCGATCTCGTTGGCGATGCCGACCCAGCCGACTATCAGGGCCGGTGCTGCAACGACAATGGCGAAAAAGGAATTCCAGAAGCCGTCGGCCGACAGGTCGAGCAGGCGCAAGCCGTCAGCCTTGCCGAGCATGAGCCGCCAGGCGCCCGTCAGCGAAGCTTGGGTTTCATCAGCCGAAAGCATGCCCTAGCCCTGCCCGAACCAGTCTTCGATGAAGCGTTGATAGATTTGCGTCAGCGTTTCGAGATCGGCAATGGCGACACGCTCGTCGACCATATGCATGGTCTTGCCGACAAGCCCGAACTCGACCACCGGGCAATAGTCCTTGATGAAACGCGCGTCGGACGTGCCGCCGGAAGTCGACAGCGTCGGCTCCTTGCCGACCGTCGACTTGATCGAGCCGCGAAGCGTCTCGACCAGTCTGTCATCGCGGGTCAGGAAGACATGGCTCGGCCGGTCGCGCCAGACGAGCTCATAGTCGACCGGCGTCTTCTTGGCCTGCCGGTACTTCTTGCGTCTTGCCGCCTGGTCGAGCCGGTTGTGGATCTCGGCCTGCAGGGTCTCGGCCGTCCAGCTGTCGTTGAAGCGGATGTTGAAGGTCGCGGTCGCCTTGGCCGCGATGACATTGGTGGCCGGATTGCCGACATCGATGGAGGTGATCTCCAGATTGGTCGGCTGGAAATCCCTGGTGCCCTTGTCGAAGTCCGGGTGCATCAAGGCGTCGACCAGGCTCATCAGCCCACGCACCGGATTATCGGCAAGCTGAGGATAGGCGACATGGCCCTGACGGCCATTGACCGTTATGGCTCCGGACATCGAGCCGCGCCGGCCGATCTTGATCATGTCGCCGAGCGTATCGGGGTTGGTCGGCTCGCCGACAAGGGAGGCATCCCATTTCTCACCCCTGGCAGCCGCCCATTCGAGCAGCTTGACCGTGCCGTTGATGGCCGGCCCTTCCTCGTCGCCTGTGATCAGCAGCGAGACCGACCCTTTCGGGCCGCCCTTGGTCTCGACATGGCGTGCCACGGCGGCGATGAAACAGGCGATGCCGCCCTTCATGTCGACCGCGCCGCGGCCATACATCTCGCCATTGGCAATCTCGGCAGCGAAGGGCGGATGCGTCCAGGCGGCTTCGTCACCGACCGGCACCACGTCGGTATGGCCCGCAAACATCAGGTGCGGGCCGTTGCCGGACCGTCGCGCATAGAGGTTCTCGATATCGGGCGTGCCGTTTTCGGAAAACACCGGCCGATCGACCAGGAAGTCGAGCGGCTTCAGCATCGTCTCCAGCGCGCCCAACGCGCCGCCCTCAGCGGGCGTCACGGATGCACAGCGGATAAGGGCAGCGAGGTTTTCGGCGGGATCGGTCGGCAGCGTCATGGCAAAAGCGATAGTCGAAAGCGGAAGGCCTGTCACGGCCAGACATGGGGGCCAGCCTCATGGCTGGCGATACCGCCGATATTATGGTTTTCATGTCGTATAGCTGCGACCCGCGCGGGCGACAGGATGGCAGACCGGGAAAGAAGAATCGTCATTGCTATGCCGGCGGCTGCCTGGCGCTCGCCGGGCGCCGGGTGATTCTGCTGGCCCGGCCGCGTATCGATGCGGCGTTGCGGCAGGGCGGATTGCGGGTTACCGATCTTGAAGGCTGCGATCGCTCGATCAAGCCGGAGGCGCTTGCAGTCACCACCGATCCGGCCGCCGCCCTGCCGGAGGCGGATGTGATCCTGGTCACGGTCAAGAGCGGCGCGACGCAGGATATGGCAGGCCTCATCAAGGTCCATGCCCGCCCGGATGCGGTTGTGGTGAGCCTGCAGAATGGCATCGAAAATGCAGAAAGGCTGCGCGCCGGGCTTACCGGGCAAACAGTGCTGGCCGGCATGGTGCCGTTCAATGTCGTGCAGTCCCCGGATGGCGAACTGCCGCTGCGCGTTCACCGCGCCAGCGACAGCAAGGTGATGGTCGAAGACGGCAATTCCGGCCTGATCCATCTGCTTGGTGTCGAAGGTTTTGCGGTCGAGGCCCGTGGCGACATGAAGGCCGTGCTGTGGGGCAAGCTGCTGATGAATTTGAACAACGCGCTGGTGGCGCTGTCGGACCTGCCCCTGGCAACCGAATTGGCCGATCGGCGCTGGCGGCTGATTCTGGCCGGTCAGATCGACGAGGCGCTCACGGCGATGAAAGCGTCCGGCATTGAGCCGGCGCGGATTGCCGGCCTGCGGCCATCCCTGCTGTCGAAGGTGCTCAGGATGCCCGACTGCCTGTTCAAACTGCTGGCCCGGCGCATGCTGGCGATCGACCCACAAGCGCGCTCGTCGATGTGGGACGATTTGCAGCGCGGCCGACCGACGGAAATCGACGACTTGCAGGGCGCCATCCTGCGGCTGGCGGATAAGGCCGGCACGCCGGCGCCGATGGTCCAGCGGATCACTGCGCTGGTGCGCGCGGCGGAAGCGGAGCGGGTTGGCTCGCCGGGCCTGTCGCCGGGGCAGATCGCTGCGGCGCCGGCCGGCCGTCGATCAACGTGATCTTCTGCCAGATTTTCCGCGACAGGTTGGACGCCAGGTTCTCGATGTCGTTGACGCCATCGATGACGACATCGTCATTGACCGACTGCGCGAACAGCGCTGCGATCTTGCCGGTGATCGACAGCATTTCGGAGCAATAGTCGAGATAGCGCGCCAGGTCGGCGGCATTGGTGATGCGGGCAGGCGAATGCGTGGTCGGCCTGAAATCGGCCGAAAGAGCTGCCGGATCCTTGGTCAGCTGATGCATGTCGATGACATGGATCAGCGAGCGCAGGCCGTGCAATTGACGGAACACCTGTTTGCGCTTGATACGCTCCTCGGTTCGGGTCAACGCCAGGAAGCCAAGCACGGCAAGGATCATCATGTTGATCGTGGCTTCGATACCTTGCACCGACTGAACCGCATCGTCGGCCTGTGAGATATGAATGAGCGGCAGGATGGTGCCGACGAACAGGAACACCAGCGCGCCGGCGACGACGGCGGCAATGATGAGCCCGCGCAGCCACCAGATCGGCGCCTCGAGCGCCTTGGCGGCCTTGGCCAAATCGCGCGACAGCGAGACCAGTTCGGCGGCGACGCCACGCAATCCCGCTTCGGGAAAACGGTCGGCGATCCGCTCTTCGAGCCGCTCGGCGGTGTCGACGATCAGTTTCGGATCAAGCGTGCGGTAGCGCATGTCCGATCGACCCTCAGGATTGTGCCGGCTCGTTGGTGCGCCGGCCATAGCGATTGGGCCCAGGCTGCCCTGGAAACAGGCACAACACAAGGAAGGCGACAATCGAGACCACCGGGACGAACAGGATCAGTGCGGCAATGCCCGGCTTGTCCAAGTCGTGCAGCCGCTTCACCGCCAGCACGATGTTCGACCACAGCGAGGCGATGAAAGCGATAAAGAAGATGAACGACCACATGTTGCTCTCGGGCGAGCCCTCGGGCACCAGCGTGAACCGGTAGAGCGGGAAGGCCTGGATGATGGCAACGAGCAATCCACCAAGGAAATAGGCCGCGCGACTGACGCGGCCCGATGTTTTGAAGAAAAGCCAGGTGAGATCTGATCTGTCAGGCAAGCGGGTCCGGTCCATATTGATTGGCACCCCTGGAGCCTTCGAGGATGCCGAGTTCGACCAGCAGCCAGATGCCGCCGATGATAGGTACGAGGCCGATCAGCGTCCACCAGCCCGACTTGTTGCGGTCGTGCCAGCGTTTGGCATAGAGGGCAATGGCGAAATAGATCGACGCCAGCGCGAACAGGATGCCGATGATGCCGACCTGGGCGCCGCTGGCCGTGGTGAATCGCGTGCCCAGAATCGCGTCGAGAATGAAGGCAACGATGCCGATAACGATGAATACGCCGATGCCAGCCCAGAACTTGCCACGGTTGATGCGGCCGTCGAAGCTTGTGAGAAGATACTTCCAGTCCATGTCACCCCTCCATGTTGAACCAGCGCGACCGATCGTCGCGCCGGCGGAAGGTGCGCCCGCTTTGCGCAAAGATCAATCGCGCAGCAATTCGTTGATCGAGGTCTTGGACCGGGTCTTGGCATCGACGCGCTTGACGATGACGGCGCAGTAGAGGCTGGGGCCCGGCTCGCCGTTAGGCAACGGCTTGCCAGGCAGCGAGCCGGCGACGACGACGGAATTCGAGGGCACCTCGCCATAGAAAATCTCGCCGGTGGCGCGGTCGACGATCTTCGTCGACTGGCCGATGAAGACGCCCATCCCGAGCACCGAGCCTTCGCGCACGATGCAGCCCTCGACCACTTCCGAGCGCGCTCCGATGAAGCAATTGTCCTCGATGATGGTCGGGCCGGCCTGCATCGGCTCCAGCACGCCGCCAATGCCGACGCCGCCGGACAGGTGCACGTTCTTGCCTATCTGGGCGCAGGAGCCGACCGAGGCCCAGGTGTCGACCATGGTGCCGGTATCGACATAGGCGCCGACATTGACGAAGGACGGCATCAGCACGGCGCCCGGCGCGACATACGCCGAACGGCGCACGATCGATGACGGCACGGCGCGGAATCCCGCCTTCTCGAAATCGACGGCGCTCCAGCCATCGAACTTCGACGGCACCTTGTCCCACCACACGGCCTGGCCTGGGCCGCCCTTGATGATCTCCATCGGATTGAGCCGAAACGACAACAGCACGGCTTTCTTCAGCCACTGGTTGACATGCCACTTGCCGTCGGCCCGCCGCTCGGCGACACGGGCGGTGCCGCGGTCGAGCAGGTCGAGCGCCGACTGGATGGCGTCGCGCGTCTCGCCGCGTGTCATCGTCGAAATCGTGTCGCGTTCCTCGAAGGCCTTCTCAATGGTCTTTTCGAGGCTCGCCAGATCTGGCTTCGACATGAATTCGCTCCATTACCAAGCTGTTAAGGGGCTGCGCCTTAACCTGTTTTGAAAGTCGCGCGGACCGCTGGCAGGCTTTGCCTGCCGGGGTCTTTGCATGTAGCAGGTTCTTGTCGCAAAACCGTCGGACACTTTTGCGGAACCTGCTTATGTTAAGGCTCAATGAGGGTCAATCGCGGCTGCGCCATGGGACGGCGCAACTGAAGAATTTGGACGGGTAGCGCAATTATGACACCTATGGAAAAGGCGGGGTGGACGCCGCTGCCGCATTCGGACGAGGATCTGGAGCGGTCGAAGAGTGTGCCGGACACGCCGCAGACGCGTGCCGAGACCTATCGGCTGGCCTGGAACGACCCCGACTTCATGACGCGTCGCGAATTGCGCGCGGTCAGGCTGCAGCTCGAACTCTTGAAGCCTGAGATGATCCTGGCCGAACGCGGCATCCGTTCGACGGTCATCCTGTTTGGTGGCGCACGCCTGCCCGAGCCCGGCGGCGAGGCCTGGGCGGCCAAGAACGAAACGCAGAAGAAGAACCTCGAGAAAAACAGCAAATACTACGAGGAGGCGCGCAAATTCGCCCGCCTCTGCTCGCAGCAGTCGGCCACGTCATACTACCGCGAATATGTCGTGGTGACCGGTGGCGGACCCGGCGTGATGGAAGCGGGAAACCGCGGCGCCGACGATGTCGGCGCGCCGTCGATCGGCCTCAACATCGTCCTGCCGCACGAGCAGGCGCCGAACAGCTATGTGACACCGGAGCTCTGCTTCAACTTCCACTATTTCGCCATCCGCAAGATGCATTTCGTCATGCGCGCCAAGGCCGTCGCGGTGTTTCCCGGCGGCTTCGGAACAATGGACGAGTTCTTCGAGACGCTGACACTGATCCAGACCGGCCGCATGGAGCGCGTGCCGGTGATCCTGTTCGGCAAATCCTTCTGGAAACGGGCGATCGATCTCGATTTCCTCGCCGAGCAGGGCACGATCAGCCCCGGCGATCAGGATATCATCGATTTCGTCGACACCGCCGACGAGGCCTGGGGGATCATCAGCCGCTTCTACAGTCTGTGAACCAGGCGGGCAGGACGGCTCAGGCCGTTACCTCGACTATCGCCGTCAGGAAGCTGGCAAGGTTGTCGGTGACGAAATCGACGTCATCCTCGTTGGCCGGATCGCGCTCCCAGATCTCGGAAAAGGTCGGTTCGAAATTGCGCGGCACGACAAGCACCGTGGTCATGCCCAGCGACTTCGGCACCGAAAGGTTGCGGGCAAGGTCTTCGAACATCACTGCATTGTGGCCGATAACGGAGTGGAGTTCGGCGAACTTCTCATAGGTCTGGCGCGCCGGCTTGGGATTGAGCCCGGCGGCGACGATGTCGAAGATGGCATCGAAATGTTCGAGAATGCCGAGCTGGCGCGCGGTGCGTTCGGCATGCCTGCGGTCGCCATTGGTGAAGATGAACTTGCGGCCCGGAAGCTGCCGGATCGCGGTGCCGAGGACGGGATCGGGCACCAGCCATGAGTAATCGATGTCATGGACCTTCTCGAGGAAATCGTCGGGGTCGATGCCGTGGCGCGTCATCAGCCCGTTCAGCGTCGTACCATATTCGCGATAGAGTTCCTTTTGCAATTTGCGCGCGTCGTCGCGCGGCAGCGCCAGGAGTTCGCCGACATAGGCGGTCATCTTGACGTCGATCTGAGAGAACAGATTCGAATGATGCGGATAGAGCGTGTTGTCGAGGTCGAACACCCAATCGGTGACATGGGCGAAGCGGGCGGGGTCAGGGAGCGTGGTCATCTGCTCCTTATGGCATGAAACGGGCGGCCTGAAAGAGACTTTATCCACAACTTCTACTCGCTATGATTGCAGAAATGGCCTCACCGTTCAAATTTTAGTCATCCGGGAAAGGTGCCCTTCAGGGCTTGCTGGCACAGAGACAGTCTTGTGGGAGCAAGCGATGAACAGCATAATTCTGAGATCCGCCGCCGTCGCTTTCGCGTCTGTCGCGGCATCGCTCGTTTTGACGCTGATCATCGTTCCGGCGATGGGATTCCCGGTCAACCGCACGATCTGGCTGACCTCTACGCTCTGTCCACTGGTGCTGACATGGGCCGCCAGCGCAAGCACTTTCTGGCAAAGCGACAGGCTGAAAAACGCGCATCGCGACCTCGCTCGCGCGCATGCCCAGCTCGCCGCCGCGCATCGCCGCCTGGCGGAAAAGGCAAGCCGCGACGACATGACCGGCATGCTGAACCGGGAAAGCTTCTTTGCCGCGCTTGAAGGTTCGCGCCGCAAGTCCGATCGCGGCGCGCTGCTGATCATCGACGCTGACCACTTCAAGAGGATCAACGACAATTTTGGCCACCTGACCGGCGATGATGCGCTGCGTTTGATCGCCAGCGCGATTCAGCGCGGCGTGCGCAGCGGCGATGTGCTCGGCCGCATCGGGGGCGAGGAGTTCGGCGCCTTCCTGACCGGCGCCACCGAGCAGGAGGCCAAGCGCGTCGCCGAGCGCATTCGCCGCGAAGTCGAGCTGATCCGCTTCCGGCCCGTCGACGAGCGGACCATTCCACTCACCGTCAGCATCGGCGGCACCGTCTGCGGCGAAGATATGAGCGTATCGGACCTGATGCGCGCCGCCGACCGGCGCCTCTATCAGGCCAAGCATCAGGGGCGCAACCTGACGATCCTCGGCACGGACATTTCCGAAGCGGCCTGATCAAGCCGCCGATGCGGGCGCCGATGATGGCGCCGGCAGATGCAGGGCATGGCTCAAAAGCCGTAGACGGCGATGCGCATCAGCACGGCGGCTGCGGCCAGCGAGACGAGGCCGAGGCCGACTAAGGCGTCAGACTGTCGCCGGGTCGAGTGCCGGCTGGCCCTTGCGGCGGGCGACTATCGCCTCGAAGTCGGCGGTCCGGAAGGCATCGCGCAAGGCGTCAAACGACGGCAGCACGAAATAGACGCGCTGGAACTTGTCGATCTCGTAGCCGGTCCGCATCACCGTCTCCAGGTCGAAAGGCGCGTGGTGGGCATCCTTGCCGTCGACGGCGAACTGCAATTCCGTGAACGAGGACATCAGGCCGGCGCCAAAGGCCTTCAGCGGCTGGCCGGCCTCCTGCATCAGGCCGTATTCAACCGTGTACCAGTAGAGCCTGGTGATCATCTCGTCGCCGCCCAGCGCAATGATGTCGCCGGCCTTGCGCCCATACATCTGCATGAAATCGGCAAACACCGGCTGCGACAACACCGGGACGTGGCCGAAGAAGTCATGGAACATGTCCGGCTCGACGATGTAGTCGAGCTCCTGCCTGGTCCGTAGCCAGTTGGTGACCGGGAATCGGCGATTGGCGAGATGGTCGAAGAAGGGAGCCGCGGGAATGAGACCCGGCACGGCAACGATCTCCCAGCCGGTCAGCTTGCGCAGCTTGGCGCTGACCTCTTCGAAATCGGGGATGCGGTCGAGCAGGCCGAGCTTCTCGACGCCGTCTAGATAGGAGTGGTGGGCGAGCTTGCGCGTCAGTTCGGTCTGGCGGTCGCACAGCGTGCGCCACACTGCCTGCTCTTCGTCACTGTAGTCGTAACCCTGCGCCACGGTGAAATCGGCACGGCAGACCGAATAGTCGCCGCGCAACCCTTGCGCCGCGCAATCGCGGGCGTATTCCGCAACTGTCATCGTCGTCATGACTTTTCTCCTCGCAGATCATGGATGGCTGACGTGCTGAAAGGATAACCGGATTTGCCGAGGCAAATCGGTTTTGATGATGGCTCAAAGACAGAATTCGAGGTAAGATTTACCCAGAAGCGCTTTTGGAGGAGTGAAGATGCCTCAATTCGATGATTTCGAGATCAGGATGCTCGATGTCCTGCAGCGCGACGGGCGTAAGCCTGTCTCCGAGCTGGCACAAGAGATCGGCCTGTCGACGACGCCTTGCGCACGGCGTTTCGAGGCGCTGCAGGAGACCGGTATCATCAAGGGTTTTGCCGCGGTGATCAGCCGCCGCGCGGTCGGGCTAATGGTCGAGGTGTTCATCCAGGTGCGCCTTGTCAGCCACAGCGACGGCTCGCCCGAAAGCTTCATCGCCGCGGTCCAGCGCATGGACGAGGTGTCCGCGTGCTGGACAATGACCGGCGACCACGATTTCCTGCTGCATGTCATGGTGCCGTCGGTCGACGAGCTCAACGCCTTCGTCATGCACCGGCTGATGCGGCTCGACGGCGTGCGCGACGTTCATACCCAGCTCGTGCTGCAGAACATCAAGGGGCCTGGCCACGTGCCGCTCGCCCACCTCAGGCGCTGACAATGCCTGCCTTCAGTATTCCTGCGGGAAAGCTGCACGCAAACTGCTGAAGCGGGCCAAGCCCGTGTCCACATCGCCGGCCAGCTTGCGCGGACCAACAGCCGGAGGTCCGCCATGAACATCGTCCTGATCAATCCGCCGCACACCGCCATCGGCAGTCGCGTGCCCGACGACCACCTGCCGCCCCTCGGCCTTTTGGCGCTCGGCGGACCGCTGATCGATGCCGGTCATGCGGTGCGCCTCGTCGACGCCGAATTCGGGCCGATGCCGCTCGACAGCGTTGTGCGCAATGCACTGGAAGACCATCCCGACTTCGTCCTGATCGGCCATTCCGGGTCGACCTCGGCGCATCCGACCGCCCTGCTGATCGCCAAGATGATCAAGCAGCGCGAGCCGGCGACCATCATCATCTATGGCGGCGTTTTTCCAACCTATCACTGGCGTGACATACTGGCTGAAACGGACGTCTTCGACTTCGTCGTGCGCGGCAAGGGCGAGGCGACCGTGGTGGCGCTGGTCGAGGCGCTTGAAATGCACCAGCCGCCGGGGAGCGTGGCCGGCATCGCCTATCGCGACGATCTGCGCCGTCCCTTCGCCACGCAGCCGGCCATGACCATCGCAGAACTCGACGCCTACCGTGTCGGCTGGGAGCTGATCGATCACGGGCGCTACAGCTATTGGGGCGGCAAGCGTGCCGTGGTCATGCAGTTTTCGCGCGGCTGCCCGCATCTGTGCAACTATTGCGGCCAGCGCGGCTTCTGGACCCGCTGGCGGCATCGCGACCCGGTTAAATTCGCGCAAGAAATAGCATGGTTGCACCGCGAGCACGGCGTTGAACTGATCAATCTCGCCGACGAGAACCCAACGGTATCGAAGAAGGCCTGGCGCGCCTTTCTCGATGCCCTGATTATCGAGAATGTGCCGGTGCTGATCGTCGGCTCGACCCGCGCCGACGACATCGTGCGCGACGCTGACATCCTGCACCTCTATCGCAAGGCAGGTGTCATCCGCTGGCTGCTCGGCATGGAAAACACCGACGAGCAGACGCTTCAATTGATCCGCAAGGGCGGCAGCACCTCGTCCGACCGCGAGGCGATAAGGCTGCTGCGCCGCAACGGCATACTGTCGATGGCGACCTGGGTAGCCGGCTTCGAGGATGAGGGATTTCGCGACCTGTGGCGCGGCTTTCGCCAGTTGATCGCCTACGACCCGGACCAGATCCAGGCGCTTTATGTGACGCCGCATCGCTGGACGCCGTTCTTCAGGATCGCCCGGGGCCGCAAGGTGATCCAGAAGGATGCCCGGCTGTGGGACTACAAGCACCAGGTGCTGCAGATGACGCGGCTGAAGCCGTGGATGCTGTTCTTCAGCGTCAAGCTGATCGAACTGGCGGTGCAGTCGCGGCCGAAGGCGCTGGCGCGGATCCTGTTCCATAGGGATCCCGAGCAGCGGCACTCGATGCGCTGGTATACCCAGATGGGCCGGCGCGTCTGGTTCCGCGAGGTCTGGGGTTTTCTGGTCCGCGACATCAGGGTGAAGGACGGTCCGACGCTTGCCGAATTCTGGGGCGCGCCGCAGGACACGGAAGAGGAATCGATGGTCGTCCAACGCCTCAAGCGCAAACTGACATCGCCCGAGATTGCGATTTCACCCCGCGCGTGACAGCTCTTGGTAATCTCCTAAAAACCTGCGCGACGTATTCACATTGACATACGCGCCGTATGTTCCCACATCCGGCATACGGGGCGTATGTCAACAGCCGTCCCGGATGTTGGAGTGCAGCGATCCAAAACCCTGAAGCCCTGCGGATAGCTCTCGCCTTCTCGGCGAAGCCACGTCGCGATCATCAGGAGTCCGGACCTGCCTTATCTAGATGGAGTGAAACTATGACCAAACGCGACGCGATCTTTCCGGCCGGCCGGCAGGCTCTCTACGAGATCAACCGTTATTCGGCGGCGATCCGTTCGGGCGACCTTCTGTTCGTCTCCGGCCAGGTCGGCAGCCGCGAAGACGGGTCGCCCGAACCGGTCTTCGAAAAGCAGGTCCAGCTTGCCTTCGATAATCTCGCAGCGGTGCTGAAAGCCGCCGGTGGCACGTTCGACGACATTGTCGACGTCACCACATTCCACACCGATCCGGCCGCGCAGTGGGAGGCGATCGACGCGGTTCGAAAGAAGGTATTCGGCGAACCGCCTTACACGAACTGGACCGCGGTGGGCGTGAACTGGCTGGCGGGCTTCGACTTCGAGATAAAGGTCATTGCACGCCTTCCTCAGGCCGCTTGATCGATCGGCGGCAGACCGATCAACAGATCGGCCGCCGCTCAGGGCACGATCAGCGTGCCGGCGCCGTGTTCGGTGAACAGCTCGAGCAGCACCGAATGCGGCGTCTTGCCGTTGAGGATGACGACGCCTTCGACGCCGCGTTCGATCGCTTCGATGCAGGTTTCGACCTTGGGGATCATGCCGCCCGAGACCGTGCCGTCCTTGATCAGCGCCTTGGCCTCGGCCACCGTCAGCTCGTCGATCAGCTTCTTGTCCTTGTCGAGCACGCCCGGCACATCGGTGAGGAACAGCAGGCGTGTCGCCTGGCAGGCTCCGGCAATGGCGCCGGCGAAAGTATCGGCATTGATGTTGTAGGTGTGGCCGTCGCGGCCGGGCGCCACCGGCGCCAGCACCGGGATCATTTCGGAGCGCGCCAGAAGATCGAGCAAGGTGCGGTCGACCTCGACCGGCTCGCCGACAAAGCCGAGATCGAGCACGCGCTCGATATTGGAGTCCGGGTCGATCATCGTCTTGCGGGCCTTTTCGGCGAAGACCATGTTGCCGTCCTTGCCGCACAGGCCGATCGCCCATTCGCCCTCGGCGTTGATCAGGGCGACGATCTCCTTGTTGATCGAACCGGCCAACACCATCTCGACGATCTCGACCGTCTTCTGGTCGGTGACGCGCAGGCCGCCCTCGAACTTGGATTCGATGCCCATCTTGGCCAGCATGGCGCCGATCTGCGGACCGCCGCCATGGACGACGATCGGGTTGACGCCGGATTGTTTCAGCAACGCGATATCGCGGGCGAACGCCTTGCCGAGTTCGATATTGCCCATGGCGTGGCCGCCATATTTCACCACGACCGTCTTGTTCTCGTAGCGCTGCATGTAGGGCAGCGCCCGCGACAGCAGGGCTGCCTGCATTTCGGCGGTGGCGGCGATGTCCGTCATCGGCTTGGTTCCCTGGAGATCGGTAAAGACGGCGGCGTCTTAGCGGGAATTGGCTCCACCCGCAAATGGCTTTGCTGTCATATTCCAGCGCCTCACGACCTCGTCATCATGACGGCACCTTTAGCGGTGCCCTGCGGCCCAGCCAGCCCGAGATCTTTTCCATCTGCGCGGCGAGCGACAGCAGCGTCTCCTCGTCGCCCGGGCGGCCCGCCGCCTGGATGCCGAGCGGCAGGCCGGCATCGGTGACATGGACCGGCAGTGCGATCGACGGCTGGCCGCTGACATTCTGGATCGCCGGCCAATGGGTGAACCAGAGGCTCTTGTCCATCAGCTGGCCGAAGAACGGTTTCAGCTTCAGCAAGGGCGTCAGGTGGAGCTTGTCGAGCAGGTTCTCAATGAACTCGTCTGTGCCTTTCGGATCCATGGCGCCGCAGGCGAGCGGCGGATGGGCAATGATCGGCATCAGCACAGCGTCATACCGAGCAGTCTCGGCGATCAGCTGCCGCGAGGCGGCATGCAGCCGCAGCAGGTCGGCATAGGTCTCGCCGGCCGACAGCATCTCGCCCAACCTGCCGAGCACCCGGGTGGCCCGCTCGACATCGCCCATAACGGAACGGCCTACACGCAGCGCCTCCGCCCGCATCGTGCCGGCGACGGCCGAGGCAACCGTCCTGCAGAAGCCAGCGAGGAAATCGCGCCCTATGAATGGCAGGTCGATCTCCTCGACGGTGTGTCCGCCCTCGCGGGCAAGCGCCACCGCCGTGTCGAGCGCCTTGAGCGTCTCATCCGAGATCGGCAGGCCAAGCGGCGATTTGCGGTACACGGCCAGCCTGAGCTTGCCGGGATCGCGTGCGGCGGCCGCCGTGAACGTGCCTTTCGGCGGCGGCGCGGCATAGGGCGACAAAAGGTCGGGACCGTGGGTGAGATCGAGCAGCAACGCGCAATCGCGCACCGAACGGGTGAGTGCATGGTCGACCACCATGCCGTACCAGCTTTCGCTCACCAGGGGCGTCAGCGGTGTGCGGCCGCGCGATGTCTTCAGGCCGACAAGCCCGGTGCAGGCGGCGGGCACGCGGATCGAGCCGCCGCCATCCGAGGCGTGCGCCACCGGCACGACACCTGCGGCGACCAGTGCCGCCGCACCACCCGACGAGCCACCGCTGGTATGGCCGGTGTTCCACGGATTGCAGGTGATGCCAAAGGCTTTGGACTCGGTCATCAGCCGCAGCCCGTGTTCCGGCGACGTCGAGGTGACGATCGGAATGAGCCCGGCGGCAAGATAGCGGTCGGTGAGCGCCGAATCGACGTCGGCCAGCCATGCCGGAATGCGGCTGCCGCCATGCGTCGACACGCCCTTGATGGCTATGCCGAGATCCTTGATGGCGAACGGGACGCCGGCCAGCGGCAGCGAGCGGTCGACGATCCTGGCGCGGGCGCGGGCGGCATCATAGAGCGACACGGCCGTGGCGTTGATGTCGCGACGGGTGGCCTCGGCGCGGGCAATCGCGGCCTCGGTCAGCTCGACGGGCGAGACCTCGCCCTTGCGAATCAGATCGGCGAGGCCGGTTGCGTCTTGCGACCATAGTATCTGTTCAACCGACATGCGCGCTCCCCGTCCCTACAGCAAGCTAGCCAGTGGCGACTACATTGGCAATCGACGGGCGGAGCCGGGCTGGCGACACGCAAAGCTAGGGCGTGCACAAGGTTTTCCGCCGTTGCAAATATATCGCAATCGCCTAATTTGCCTGCGATGACGCCGCAGGACATCACCAAGCTGATCGTCCGGACTTCGATGAAGGATCGGGCCGCGTTCGATCTGCTCTACCGGCAGACCAGCGCGAAACTTTTCGGCGTTTGTCTTCGTGTATTGAACGATCGGGGAGATGCGGAAGAAGCTCTACAGGAAGTCTTCGTCAAGATATGGACGAAGGCGGACCGTTTTGCCGTCTCCGACCTGAGCCCGATCTCCTGGTTGGTGGCGATCGCGCGCAATCATGCGATCGATCGCATCAGGGCGCGGCGCAAGCCTGCTGCCGACATCGATGCCGCACTCGACGTGGCCGATCCGGCGCCGGGGCCTGAAGCGATGGTGGTGGCGGGCGACGAATCCGAACGCATCCACCATTGCCTCGATGAATTGGAGAAGGACCGGGCGGCGGCCGTCCGGGGTGCTTATCTCAAGGGCGAAAGCTATGCCGAACTGGCGGAGCGCCACGGCGTGCCGCTGAACACGATGCGTACCTGGCTGCGCCGCAGCCTGCTGAAACTCAGAGAATGTCTGGAAAGATGACGCTGGCAGAAGACACAGGACCGGAACGTGGAGGCGACGACCTGCTCGCCGCCGAATACGTTCTCGGCGTGCTGGCTGCCGACGAACGCCGGATCGCGTCTCGCCGCATCGAAGCCGAGACCGACTTCGCCCGCCTTGTCGACGGCTGGGAGGTCAATTTTTCGCCGCTGGCTGCCGTATCAGGACATCGAGCCGCCGACTTCGGTCAAGCCGGCGATCGACCGCAGGCTGTTTGCTCCCGCCGGGGCCGTTACCGTACCCGCTCAACCGCGCGGATTGTGGTCCAGCCTGGCCTTCTGGCGCGGCCTCGCCGCGGCAGCGGTCGCCGCACTGGCGATCTACATCGCCGTGCCCATCCTTCACCCGCCGGTCGAGCAACCGCAGGCGCGCCTCGTCGCCTCGCTGGCCGCCGAAGGCAGCGACGTCAAATATCTCGCCGTCTACGACGCCGCACATCACGAGGTCGGCCTGTCGCACGTCTCCGGTGAGCGCGCCGCCGGCAAGGACTTCGAGCTGTGGATGATCGAAGGCAAGAACCCGCCGGTGTCGATGGGCGTCATTCCGGCAGGTGCTACGGCGCGCATCATCGTCTCGCCGGCGGCCCGGCAGAAGCTCGCCCAGGGCGCGGTGCTGGCCGTCAGCCTCGAGCCGTCAGGCGGTTCGCCGACCGGCCAGCCAACCGGCCCGGTGGTCGCCGCGGGCGATCTGAAGAGCATCTGACCGGCTCTTGCGTCAGCAAACTCAAAATGGCTTACTTGAAGTCTATCATTCGCTGCATATGCCTCAGTGAGCATGTTCGTCGGCAAACCCGGCGGCGTTCGAAAATGTATCTGGCCTAGTAGATAATTTAAAAAAATCACACTATTCCTGAAACTAGCGCGTTTTTGTCCCGTATCTCCTCTCGTCCCAAAGATGGGAAGTGGAAAACCCGAGGAGTATTATATCATGCGCAGATTCGCTACCCTTTTGCTCGCCGGCACCATCGCCGTCTCCGCCCTTGCCACCGCCGCCTATGCCAAAAACCCGACGGTCGGCGGCGCCGCAATGTATGCCAACAAGAACATCGTCGAAAACGCCGTGAACTCGAAGGACCACACGACGCTCGTCGCCGCCGTGAAGGCCGCCGGCCTGGTCGAGACGCTGCAGGGCGCCGGTCCGTTCACGGTGTTCGCGCCGACCAACAAAGCCTTTGCGGCACTGCCGGCCGGCACGGTCGAGACGCTGCTCAAGCCCGGGAACAAGGACAAGCTCACCAAGATTCTGACCTGCCATGTCGTCGGTGCCAAGGCGATGCGGGCGGACGTTGCCTTGATGGCCAAGGCCGATGGCGGCACCCACAAGGTCAAGACTGTTGGCGGCTGCGAGCTGTCGCTCAAAGCCGAAGGCGGCAAGGTCACCGTCACCGACGAGAACGGCAATGTCGCCCATGTGACGATCGCCGATGTCGAACAGTCCAACGGCGTCATTCACGTCATCGACAAGGTTCTTTTGCCCAAGATGTAACAACGGACTTGCAGCCGACGAACTGGCTACAACGGCCCTCCGTCGATTGCATGATCCCGCTCCCGAGATCCGCAATCGTCCCGCGCACTCCGCGGTGTCCACATCCAGATGTAGACACCGCGGGGTGTTCGGTCGAGGGCCACCGTCACCGGCTTTTGATTTCCGCGCGGCGGTATAGTTTGGCAAAGAGACAATAGGAGGAATTGGTCATGAACCGTCGCGACTTTCTTTTGAGCGGTGCCGCCGCCATTGGCGTCGCCGGGGGCGCGGCGACAGTGCTGCGCATGAGCAACCCGCAGGCGGCGCAGGCCGCCGAGAAGTTCGAAGTCACCAAGACCGACGCCGAGTGGAAAGCCATCCTGTCGCCGGCTGCCTTCGACGTGCTGCGCAAGGGAGGCACGGAATATCCCGGTACGAGCCCGCTGCTCAACGAACACCGCAAGGGCATCTTTGCCTGCGCCGGCTGCGACCTACCGGTCTACCCGTCGGAGACGAAGTTTGATTCCGGCACCGGCTGGCCGAGCTTCTGGCAAGAGATCCCCAATGGCATCGGTAAAACCGTGGACAGGTCGCTCGGCATGACCCGCACCGAGGTGCATTGCCGCCGTTGCGGCGGCCATCTTGGCCACGTCTTCGACGATGGCCCGGCGCCGACCGGCCTGCGCCACTGCATCAACGGCGTGGCGCTGAGCTTCAAGCCCGCGACCGCCTGACAAGTTCCAAACTGGAAACGAAAAACTCCGGGCTTGGCAGCCCGGAGTTTTTTCGCGGTCAGAGCTTTTCGGGCGTGGACTGGAGGAGCTTCCCGAAACGCTGCCCACGTATCTTTGTCGCAATTCCTGACGGAAAACCGCCTTTTACTATTCCTGGACTTGCTCCGGAATCAGTGCCCGCCACCGCCGCCGCCGGCGGGGACCGGCTTGCGGATCAGCATGGTGAACAGCCCGAGCGTCGCAAACAGCACCGTCAGCATGAAGAACACGTCCATGAAGGACAGCAGCGACGCCTGCTGATGGACCATGCCCGACAGCTTGGAGATCGCGGCATTTGTCGCGTTCAGGCCGGGGGTCTGCTCGAAATTGAGCGTCATGTTCTGCAGCTTGGACTGCGCGGCTTCACTGCCCCATTGCACATGCTCGGAAAGCCTTGCGAAGTGGAAGGCATTGCGGTCGATCAGCACCGTGTTGATCAGGGCGAGGCCGACGGCGCCACCAAGGTTGCGGGTGAGATTGAACAGGCCGGACGCATTCTTCAACCGCTCCGGCGGCAGCGTGCCGAGCGCTATGTTGTTGATCGGCACCATGCACAGCATCATCGAACAGCCCCGCAGGATCTGCGGGATGAGCAACTCGTAGAAATCCCAATCGGCGGTCAGATGCGTCATCCACCAAGTGCCGGTGGCGAAGCCGAAAAAGCCGATCATCATCATTAGCCGCGGGTCGATCTTGTTCGACAGGATGCCCGAGATCGGTGCGGTGAAGAACATCGCCAGTCCGCTGACGAACAGCGCCTCGCCGATCATCATCGAATCATAGCCGCGGATGCGCCCGAGAAACACCGGGTAGAGATAGGTCAGGCCGTAGAGGCCGATGCCGATGACGAAGGAAAACAGCGAGCCGAAGGCGAAATTGATATTGGTGAAGGCCTTCAGGTCGACGATCGGCTCTTCGGCCGTGAACACGCGCCAGAAGAACAGCACCCCGCCAATGGTCATGACAATGGCGCAGATGAAGACGCCCTGGTCCTGCAGCCAGTCGTTGTTGGGTCCTTCCTCAAGCACATATTCCATGCAGCCCAGGAAGGCCGCCATGCCGGCGAGACCCCACCAGTCGAACTTGCTGAACAGCTTGAGATTGGGCTTGTCGAAGTCGATCAGCGTCCAGGCCGCCGTCGTCACCAGGATGCCGGGCACGACATTGACCAGGAACAGCCAATGCCAGGACATTGCATGGCTGATATAGCCGCCGACCGTCGGGCCGATGGTCGGCGCCAACGTTGCCACCAGGCCGATCATCGGCGACACCACGGCGCGGCGCGACGGCGGGAAGATGGTGAAGGCGGCAGCGAAGACGCTCGGGATCATGCCGCCGCCGATGAAGCCCTGGACGGCGCGGTAGACGATCATCTGGTCGATGTTGGTGGCGGTCGCGGCAAGGGCGCTGGCAGCGGTAAAACCCGCCGCCGAAATCGTGAACAGCACGCGCGTCGACAGCATCCGGCTGAGGAAGCCCGACAGCGGGATCATCACCACCTCGGCGATCAGATAGGCGGTCTGCACCCACGGAATTTCATCGGAACTGGCGCTCAGGCCGGCCTGGATCTCGGCCAGCGAGGCGGAGACGATCTGGATATCCAGGATGGCCATGAACATGCCGAATACCATCGCCAGGAAAGCGATGACGCGCCGTGTCGAGATGGTGTCGGGCACAGCCGGCCTTGCCGGCGGCGCTCCTGCTGTCAGGGTTGCGGTTGCCATGGCATTGCTCCCCGGCGGCCGCTCAGTTCGACGCGGCGGCTGACGCCGACGCGGCGGGGGCGGTGCGGCTGTCGACGGCGACGACGACGCTGAGGCCGGCGCGCAGCTTGCCGCTCTTCAGCGCGTCGGCGGGTACGTCGATGCGGACCGGAACGCGCTGCACGACCTTGGTGAAGTTGCCGGTGGCGTTTTCGGGCGGCAGCAGCGAGAACACGGCACCGGAAGCCGGCGCCAGCGACGAGACGGTTCCCTCGAAGTCCTGGCCGTCGGTCGCATCGACCGAGATCTTGACCTTCTCACCGGGCACCAGCCGGGCAAGCTGCGTCTCCTTGAAGTTGGCGACGATGTAGAGCTTGTCCATCGGCACGATGACGGCAAGCTTCTGGCCGGGGCTGACGAGATCGCCCTGCTCCACGGAACGGTTGCCGACGACACCGTCGTAAGGCGCCTTGAGTACGGTGAAGGAAAGATCCCGCAGGGCCTTGTCGTGGCTGAGCTGCAAGGATGCGAGCGTGCTTGCCGATTCGGCGCGCTGCGCCTGCAGCACGCCGATATTGGCCTGCGCCGCGGCGATCTGCGCGTCGGCGCCGACAAGGGCTGCGTCGGCCTGCTGGACTGCCGTCTGGGCGTCGTCCAGTTGCGCCTGCGTGCCGACATGCGTCTTGAGCAGCTGCGAGGCGCGCGCCGCGACTTTGGCCGCATTGTCGGCAGAGGCACGGTCGGCGACCTTCTGCGCCTGGGCCTGCTGCAACGAGGCGCGCGCCGCTTCGGTCTGGGCGTCGATACGGTCGAGCGTCTTGCTCAACGTGGCCATCTGCGCCTCGGCCTGGGCGACAGCTATTTTATAGTCGCCATCATCAACGACGAGCAGTGGGTCACCGGCCTTGACCAGCTGGTTCTCGCCGACCTTGACCTGATCGACATAGCCGGAAATCTTGGGCGATATGAACGCCATATCGGCCTGTACATAGGCATCGTCCGTCGAGATCATGAAGCGGCCCGTGGTCCAATAGTCGTAACCGTACCAGGCGCCGGCACCCAGCAAGGCAACGCCGATGACGGGCAGCAGAAAGGAGCGCACCGAGCGCTTCTTCTTGGCCGGAGCCTCTGTCGGCGGTGGCGATACCGCGGGCTGGACTGGTATTTCAGGTGCTTCCGTCGCCGGCGCGACCTTGGCGTTGGGGAAGGGACGGACTTCGGCTGATGTTGGCGCGTTCGAGGACATGACATCTCTCTAATGTAATAGTACTGAACCGTTCGGTTCGATCCGGACGTTGACATAGCGCGTAAAGAGGACCATATCAAGTGCAATCGAACCGGATGGTTCGAATTATTTTCGAGGTGTGACCTTTATGGCCGAGACTCTGCCCAACGTCAAAACCGACCCGTGTGGCGATCTGCTGGACAGCTTGCGCCGTGGTCGCCCGGCGGCAGGGCAGGACCCGGTCAAGCGTAGCCAGATCATCGATGGCGCCCGGCGTGTCTTCATCGACAAGGGCTTCGAAGCGGCGTCGATGAACGACATCACCCGCGAGGCCGGTGTCTCCAAGGGCACGATCTATGTCTACTTCGCCAACAAGGAAGAGCTGTTCGAAGCGCTGATCGAGGAAGAGCGCGGCAGCATCTTCAAGAACATGTACGACATGCTGGAGAAATCCGACGACCTTCGCCAGACACTGGTGAAGTTCGGCAAGGTGCTGGCGCTCAAGATCACATCAGCCAAGGTCATCCAGGCACAGCGTACGGTGATCGGCGCATCCGACCGGATTCCCGACATGGGCGCGCGTTTTTACGAACGTGGACCCAAGCGCGGTCACGACAAGGTCGTGGCCTTTCTCAATGCTGCCATCGAGCGCGGCCTGTTGCGGATCGATGATGTCGATCTCGCCGCCTATCAGTTCACTGAACTGTGCTTGGCCAGTCTGTTCCGCCAGTGCATCTTCGCCTACCGAACCAAGGCCCCGTCGCAGGACGAGATCGACCACATCGTCACGTCAGGCGTCAGCATGTTCCTGAAGGCTTACGGCACCGAAAGGCTCGTGGCGGAAGAAAGCCATCAGACGATTGCCATCGAGGCCAAGCCTTAGCATTTTTGTTTCCGCGCAATTCCTAAGGGAAGGCGCTATGCGCTTTGGGAATTGTTCTATCCGCCATTGGCCGCAAGCACTATCGCGGCCTGCAATTCCTGCAGGCCCTCGGCCTTTTCCGAAGATGTCGCCAGAACGAACGGAAACGCTGCCGGCCGCTTCTTGATCTTTGCCAGCGTCTCCTCGATCAGCCGCGGCACGCCGGCAGCCTTGATCTTGTCGGTCTTGGTCAGCACGATCTGATAGGACACGGCCGCCTTGTCGAGCAGCGACAGCACTTCATCGTCCTTGGCCTTGATGCCGTGTCGGGCGTCGATCAGCACATAGACCCGCTTCAGCGTGACGCGGCCCTTGAGATAGTCGAAGACCAGCTTGGTCCACTCGTCTACCTTCTCCTTCGGTGCCGTGGCGTAGCCGTAACCCGGCATGTCGACAAGCGCCAAGGGCGGCAGGTCTGCGCCCTCGCCCGAAAAACCGTCCGGCACGAAATAGTTGAGCTCCTGCGTGCGTCCCGGCGTGTTGGAGGTACGGGCCAGCCCCTTCTGGTTGACCAGCGCGTTGATCAGCGACGACTTGCCGACATTCGAGCGGCCGGCAAAGGCGATTTCCGGCGGCCCTTCCGGCGGCAGGAATTTCATTGCCGGCACGCCGCGAATGAATACCCATCCCCGCGTAAACAGTTCGGTGCCGATCGTGCTGCTGTTCAGAGTGTTCAAGCTGCTGCCTCCAGAAGAGAAATATTGGCACCCCGGATAGCGTCGAGGTTGCGGCTGATCTTGTCCACCGGCCAGTCCCACCACGCCACTGCCAGCAGCCGCCTGATCGTGCGGTCGTCGAAACGCATCTTAACCACCTTGGCCGGGTTGCCGGCGACGATTGCATAGGGCGGGGCGTCGTGCGTCACCACCGATTTCGCGGCGATGATGGCACCATGACCTATTTCCAACCCGGGCAGGATCACCGCCTCCATGCCGATCCAGACGTCGTTGCCGACGATCGTGTCGCCACGAACCTCCTTCGACCAGGTCGCCGGGTCAAAACCCCTTTCCCAGCCATGGCCGAAAATGTTGAACGGGTAGGTCGAAAAGCCGGACATTGCGTGGTTGGCGCCATTCATGATGAAGCGCGCACCCTCGGCGATGGCGCAGAACTTGCCGATGATGAGCTTGTCGCCAATGAACGGATAATGATGCAGGACGCATTTTTCAGCAAATTTGTCCGGCCCGCCGGGGTCGTCATAATAGGTGTAATCGCCGATTTCGATATTCGGCGCGTTCACCAGTGCCTTGAGGAAGCCGACGCGGGTATACATCGGGATCGGGTGCTTGATGTCTGGGTTGGGTCCGTCCATGTCGAAGTCCATCAAAGAATTGGCCGCCTGGCGCAGAGCGAAGTTCGCACGCGCCCGTTCAAAAATAGCGTGATCCGCCCTATAGCACCAATCGGCTGACGAGCGAGCTTTCCATGGCGGCATTGCTCATTTGCTGCCGCACACAGGCAAGGTCGACGATCCCCGGAGCAGCCGGCGTTCATCTGCTTCGACAGCCAAAGCCCACAGAATCTTCGAGTCCAAGCAAAAGAACCGGGGCCCCGTGGAGGCCAACAGGACCCCGGTCTGCCGCTACGGCCTCCCAAACACCGGCGCCTTTGCGCCGGAAGCCGTCTTGGCAACACTATCTTGTCAGCGTCGCGAAAAAACGCGGTGGTGCGCACCAAACCCATGCCGTAGGGAATAGTGATACGCAGTTACGAGGCGTGGCGGCCAAAGTTTCGCCGGATATTGGAAATCGGTCGAAATGGGATGTCCACCAACGAAGAAGCCTCGGGCGTGTGAACCCGAGGCTTCTTGAGTCCGCAAAAAGAGCGCCTGCTATTCCGCCGGTGACGGTTTCTTCCGGAACAGCGCAACCAGATTGTCCCACAGCTCGATCTTGGCGCCCTGGCGTTTCATGATCACGCCCTGCTGGAGAATCGACAGCGTGTTGTTCCAGGCCCAGTAGATGACGAGGCCGGCCGGGAAACCCGCCATCATGAAGGTGAAGATGACCGGCATCCAGGTGAAGATGGCCGCCTGCGTCGGGTCCGGCGGCGTCGGGTTCATGCGCATCTGCAGGAACATGGTAACGCCCATGATCAGCGGCCAGACGCCGATCATCAGCATGTGCGGCAGCGTGACCGGAACGAGGCCGAACAGGTTGAAGATCGAGGTCGGATCGGGTGCCGCCAGATCCTGGATCCAGCCGAAGAACGGCGCGTGCCGCATCTCGATGGTGATGTAAAGGACCTTGTAGAGCGAGAAGAAGACCGGGATCTGCAGCGCCACCGGCCAGCAGCCGGCGAGCGGGTTGATCTTCTCGGTCTTGTACAGCTCCATCATCGCCTGCTGCTGCTTCATCTTGTCGTCCGCGTATTTCTCGCGGATTTCGAGCATTTTCGGCTGCACCTTTTTCATGTTCGCCATCGACGCATAGGACTTGTTGGCGAGCGGGAAGAAGATGGCCTTGACGATGACGGTGGTGGCGAGGATCGCCAGGCCGAAATTGCCGAAGAATTTGTAGAGCGTGTCGATCAGCCAGAACATCGGCTTGGTAATGAAGTGGAACCAGCCCCAGTCGATCAACAGGTCGAACCGCTTGATGTGACGGTCTTCCGCATAGGCATTGATCTTGGCGACTTCCTTGGCGCCGGCGAAGATTTCGCTCTCCACCGTCGCCGACTGACCGGCGGCGACTGTGATCGGATCGGTCAGGAAATCGGACTGGTAGCGGTGGCGGCCGTCCTCGAAATAGGCGTAGCGCGGCTGGAACGGCTGCTTCTCCGTCGGCACCAGCGTCACCGCCCAGTATTTGTCGGTGATGCCAAGCCAGCCATCGGTCGACTTGCCCGGCGTGGCCTGCTTGTCCTTTTCGATGGACGCGTATTTGTGTTCCTGCAGGCCTTCGGTGCCGGTGAAGCCGATCAAGCCCTCATGCAGCACATAGGTGCTGGCGACAAGCGGCTTGTCGAACCGGGTGACGCGGCCGTAGTTGGACAGCGAGACGGCAGCCGTGCCCGCATTCTGCACCGTGTCGGAAACCGTGAACATGTAGTTGGTATCGACGGAAAAGGTGCGCTTGAAGGTCAGGCCCTTGTCATTCGAATAGGTCAGGGTGACCGGCGTCGTCGGCGTCAGTGTCGCATTGCCGTCGACGGTCCATACAGTCTCGGGACCAGGCACCGCACCGGTCTTGTCGTTGCCGACGAAGCCGATCTCGGCATAATAGCCATTGGGGAGTGCCGCCGGGTTGAGCAGGCTGATCTCGGGCGAGTTCTTGTCGACCGTCTCGGTGTAATGCTTGAGCTTGAGGTCGTCGAGACGGGCGCCAGTCAGGTTGATCGAACCCTCGAGGCTCGGCGTATCGATCTTGGCGCGGGTCGTCGTGGCCAGAGCCTGTTCGCGGCCGGCCGGCGTCACGGCATCGGTGCCGGGTGCGTTCGGAATGGCGCCAGGAGCAGCGGGCGTTCCGGTGTCGGTGCCGGGATTGGTGCCCTGGGCGGCCTTCTTCTGCTCCTCGATGCGCTGCTGTTCGACGCGGGCCGCCTCGCGCTGCTGCTCGCTGCGCGGCAACACGTAAAAATATTGCCATACGGCCAGGATCAGCACCGACAATGCGATGGTGATGAAGAAATTCCGGTTGTTTTCCATCGAAAGCCCTTGGCCTATCGTGTTCCGCGCAGTCGGCGGGAGAGTTCGGCCTTCAACTGGCCGAACGGAATGGTAAGTACGTCTTCGCGCCCGACGATGACATAGTCATTGCCAGGCGCCATGTCACATGCAGCGTGTGTACGGACGGCTTCTCGCAGCCGCCGCCGGACGCGGTTGCGGATAACCGCATTGCCGACCTTCTTGGTGACGGTGTAACCGACGCGCGGCGACAGGCCATCGCCGCGGTCGAGAACTTCAACGAGAAAAAGCCGCCCACGTCGCTTTTCACCACGACGGACGGCCAAAAATTCCGCGCGCTTCAGAAGCCGCTGGGGATTTGGTCCCACTGGCTTGCCGGTTGCGGGCAACGATCTCGTCTTCCGTTCAGGCGCTGAGCCGCTTGCGGCCGCGATTGCGGCGAGCTGCGACGACGCCGCGACCACCCTTGGTGGCCATGCGGGCACGAAAGCCGTGCCGACGTTTGCGGACGAGTTTGGACGGTTGGTAGGTACGCTTCATTTGTTTTAATACCGCGGGGTGCGGCCCTTCTTGATTCTGTCACTGTGTAACAGGAGCTTTGCCGGGCCGTTTTCGGCGCGATCGAAACCGCGCCGGGACGAATGGCCCGAGCGTGTGCGGGCTTATAGAAAGAAGGCTTTTGGAAGTCAATCCGGAGTCGTCGGGCGGAAGCCTGTCGTCGTTCAGGCCGGTTTATGTTTCCGACAAGGATGAAATTGGCAAGAAAGCCGTAATCGCCTAATCTGCGTTGATCAAGTGATTGTGAAGACATGGACCGCATGAGCGAAACCATACAGGCGCAGGAAGGGACCGGCACGGCGGCGCCAATCGCCGTGCGCACGGTGCCGCTGTCGCGCGGCCTGTCGACCAAGCTGCTGCTGCTCACCATCGTTTTCGTGCTTTTGGCCGAAGTGCTGATCTTCCTGCCCTGGATCGCCAGCTACCGGCTGAACTGGCTGAAGGAGCGGCTGAGCACGGCGGCGGCAGTGTCGATCGTGCTGGTGCAGGGTGAGCCAACCTCGCTGTCACGTACGGCCCAGAACGACGTGCTGATGGCGATCGGCGCCAAGGCGATCGCGGTGCGCGACGGCGGCGTCTCGCGGCTGCTGGTGGTGGCCGAAATGCCGCCGAAGGTCGACGAACACATCGATATCGCCGGCATCGGCATGATCAAGGGCATGACCGGTGCACTCGACACGCTGTTTTTCGGCGGCGACCGGATGCTGCGCGTTTTCGGGCCTGTCGGTGACTCGGACAAGGAGTTCGAGCTGATCATGCCCGATAACAGCCTGCGCAATGCGATGCTGCGATACTCGCGCAACGTCGCCTTCGTCTCGCTGCTGATCTCGCTGTTCACCGCAATGCTGGTCTATGCCGCGATCGACCTGATCATGATCGGCCCGATCCGGACGATGACGCGCTCGATGCTGTCCTTTTCGGAAGCCCCCGACGATCCGGGGCGCATCATCCACCCGGCCGCCCGCGCCGACGAGATCGGCGTTGCCGAGCGCGAACTGTCGCAGATGCAGGAACGGCTGCAAAAAATGCTCTCCGAGCAGAAGCACCTTGCCGACCTCGGCCTTGCCGTCTCCAAGATCAACCATGACATGCGCAACATCCTGGCCTCGGCGCAGCTGATGTCGGACCGCCTGCGCCAGGTCAAGGACCCGACCGTGCAGGCCTTCGCGCCGAAACTGCTGCGCGCGCTCGACCGAGCCGTCTCCTATTCCGAAGGCGTGCTCGCCTATGGCCGCACGCAGGAGCCGCCACCGGCGCGCCGACGCTTGAGGCTGCGCCAGCTGGTCGAGGACGTGCACGGCCTGCTCGACATCGGGCAGGGCATCGAGTTCGTCAATTCCGTCGAGCCGACCTTCGAGGTGGACGCTGATTCCGATCAGCTGTTCCGCGTGCTCACCAATCTGTGCCGGAATTCCGTGCAGGCGATGGCAGCAGACAGTGAAAGCGCCCTGGTGCGCCGCCTGGCGGTGTCGGCCGTGCGCCTCGGCAGTGTCAGCCGCATCGCCGTCAGCGATACCGGACCGGGGCTGCCGCCCAAGGCGCGGGAGAACCTGTTCGCGGCGTTCCGCGGCTCGGCCCGCAGCGGCGGCACCGGCCTTGGACTGGCGATTGCGCACGAACTGATCCGGGCGCATGGCGGCACGGTGGAGCTGGTCGAGAGCATTGGCGGGCGCACCACATTCGCGGTCACCATTCCCGACCAGCCGGCACGGCTCGACCAGGCCCGCAGCAACGGCCTGCGCCGCCCGGCATGACGGATCGGCGCTGTTTTGCCCCGGCGACCGATCTTTCCTCCTTTCCTTGCAGAAACATGTCACCCGAAGGCGTCTCCGGCTTTGGGCGGACGTGATGCATCGGAAGCGCATCACTTGTGGCCGCCCGGACACGATGCGCTTTGGTGGTTTTGAGGCGCTGGGAAACGGGCCATCATTGCCGGATGACACGCCTGCGACAAAACTTTTGCCGGATCGGCTTGCTTTTCCGAAATTCAGTCGCTAGGGAACACGTCTCGTCGCGGCCGGTCGTTCACGATCGGATCGCGGGGTCATGGAAAGCATGGCCTGATGCGCGCCCGTAGCTCAGCTGGATAGAGCACCAGACTACGAATCTGGGGGTCAGGAGTTCGAATCTCTTCGGGCGCGCCATCCCCAGCCGACTTCACGATTTCCTGCGATCCATTGCCCCGAGCACTGCGAGGCCAGTCAGTATCGTGCGACGATCGATTGAAGTCCTAAAGGTTGAATTGTTCATTGCTGCACTTCTCCACCGGTCGTCTGGGACAGATGCTCGATGACGGCCGCAAGGAACTGGGCACGCCCGCGTTCGGACCGATCGAGGTGGACGTAGTGCGTCGCGTCCCGGATCGTGATAGCGCGCAGGTCTTCGGCGTTGATCAGATGACGCTGGAGCATCGTGACGTCCTGCTGACGGCTCCAGAAATCGTTGGCGGAACGGACAATCAGCACGCGCGCCGTGATGGCGGCCGCGTCCCAGAGCTGACGTCCGGACGCCAGATAGAAGCTGTCTTCCATAGCTCCGGAGGGTGCCCGGAACGATGCGGGATTGCGCTGAGCTGACGTCGGGTCTGAAGCGAGTGCTGCCTCCTGATAGGCTTCTGCGACAGCGGGATCGCGCCAATCCGCCTTGTGCTCGATCGGTATCGAGCGATCCCAGGATGGCAGGAGCGATGCGGCCGTGTTCAGGCGGTAGGCGCCAAACTTCGCTACATTGAAACGCGTGCGATCGGCGGGATCGGCGTTCTCGCCGTCAGGTCCGAGCAAGGGGTGCCCGCGCGTGCCGCCATATAGGCTGTTGTAGAAAACGAGGTGGCTGACCCGCTCAGGATTGAGGGCAGCGTACATTCCGCTCCAGTGACCACCAGTCGCCCAGCCGAGGAGCGCTACCTGCCTGTTGCCGGCGCGCCGCTCGACCGCGTCGGCGACCGCGCCAATGTCGCGCATGACCTCGTGGGAATTAGCAAGCGGATCGCCGTCCGCGCTCCCGTCCTGCCCGGCACGGCTCGAACCGCCATAGCCTCGCACGTCCATCACGAACACACGGTGCCCCGCGCGCGCCAGGTCAGCTGCGAGCGAGCCGCCCTGCACCGGTAGGTCGAACGAGGCAATCCCGGGTACGCGCGCGCCATGCACCAAGATTACCGGCGGTTTGCCTCCGCCCGCTTTCGTGTCGCTGACCTCCCGAACGGCGAGCTGAACTCCATAATCTGTCGTGACCTGGAAGTCTTCGCGCCTGATTTCGGCCGATACAGACGATGCTGCAAAAAGGGATGCAGCAGCGGCCGTTGTGACGGTTCTCAATCGCATCGATATTCTCCACGTTGTCATTCCCTCCCCATATTGTGGCCGACCGAGACATGATCCAATATCAACGCGATCTATATTGAGACCTTTTAGGTATGACAGTCGATCTTCTTCGGATGAGGCAGTTTGTGGCCGTGGCCGAGGAACTTCATTTCGGCAGAGCGGCAGTCCGCCTCGGCATGGCTCAGCCGCCGCTCAGCCAGGCTATCAAGCGGTTAGAAGCAGATCTCGGTTTCCCACTCTTCGAGCGTACCCGACGTGTCGTCAGCCTGACTGCGGCGGGCCGGGTGTTCTTGGAGGAAGCGCGCCAGACCCTCATCCAGGCCGAAGAGGCGATTCGCATGGCTCGTCGCGCCGCTTCAGACGACTTGGCGGAACTCTCCATCAACTTTGTGTCTGCGGCCCTCTATCGTGTGCTTCCCGCCGCCATCCGGGCATTTCGACGAACTTGGCCGGACGCCACAATCCGTCTCGACGAGCGACCTACCGACGCGCAGCTCGCTGACCTTGAGAGAGGCGCCGTCGACCTCGGGTTCCTTCATCCACCTCTCAAGGCGATAGACGGACTGGAGAATGAGACGATGCACCGCGACCGTCTGTTGGTTGCGGTGTCATCAACCGACTTACTCTCGACATGGGGCGAATGCCGCATTGCCGACCTGGCGTCGAAACCGTTCATCCTCTTCCCGTATCGCCAGGGGCCGAGCCTGCACGCCCGGATCACCCAGGCCTGCCGTCGCGCCGGCTTCTTGCCGCGCATCGCACAGGAGGCACGACAGATGCACACTATTCTAAGTCTGGTCGCGGCTGGACTGGGTGTGTCGCTTGTGCCCGAGGGCGCTCGCACAATGCAGGTGGATGGTGTCGCTTTTGTTCTGCTTACCGATGCCGCGGATGATCTCGCTTGGGAACTTGCCGTCGCGTGGCGACCGCGAGGCGCCCGACGTGCACTTCGCGACTTCGTTGAGACGACACGTGCAATTGCCGCCGACTTTGATCATGAGCGCCGTCCTAACCCGCATCAGAGATAGACCAGCGAGCCTACCCTGCATCCCCTGGTTGCACGTCGCTTTTCAGGCACCAATCTGGATCGTCGTAGTGATTCCGGCGGCTCTTGGCCGCTCACGGCTGCTTCCACGGCGAACGGCTGAAATGTCAAAGTACTTCAGCGGAAATGTAGCTATCAGTTTCATCCACGCTGGCGCGCCATTTGACTCTAAATCGTCCTGATGTGCGAACGCCATAGACCGCCGTTTCCCATCATCGAGCATACGGCGGTCCCAGCCCGGCTAGCCGCCTTGCCTGTATGTAACCACCACCATCGTCTGTGGGAGGCGGCTGATCCGGTGGAATGACCAAAGGAGGAGAGGGCAAAGAAGGAGCACGGCAGCGCCGAAATCGAGCGCGGCGGCCGAGCTGCCGGCCCAGGTTGCAAGTTTGCCGCCGATCGTCGGCCCAGCCAGCATGCCGGCATAGTAGACGGTGTAGAACACCCCCATCCCGATCGAGCGCGTCTTCTGGTTGAGCACGCGCGTCGGCAAGCTCATGATCGCGCCGGCAGGCAACCCCGCCTGCGATCCCCATGGCGATGATGAGGGCAAACACTGGTCCGCTTCTCGACAGAAGGAGCATCAGAAATGCAAAGCCTACACAGCCCGTGGCGAGAACCACGCCGCCACGCTTGGTGCGATCGGTCAGGAAGCCACCCCGGGGGACCGAAAGCGTGGCCAGCCAAAGCACGACGCTGATCGTCGATCCCGCCGCAGAGTTGGACCACCCGCGCTCGACGAGCATTGACGGCCCGAAGCTGAAGACCATTGCGAAGCCGACATTGTAGAGGCACCAGATCAGGCCGGCGGCAATAAGGGCATAGGTTGTCGCCGCCGAAATGCCAGAGCGTTCGACGCCACCAGCGGGCAGTACCTCCGGGGTGCGGTAGATGAAGGTCATCAGGCCGATGGCGACGATGACCAGGAC
Organism: Mesorhizobium sp. M1050; assembly: GCF_040318715.1. Taxonomy (NCBI): domain Bacteria; kingdom Pseudomonadati; phylum Pseudomonadota; class Alphaproteobacteria; order Hyphomicrobiales; family Phyllobacteriaceae; genus Mesorhizobium; species Mesorhizobium sp. M1050. The sequence continues at coordinate 81,404 of NZ_JAMYMV010000004.1, forward strand.
CGAAACGGCGGTCACTCCGAATGTCGTTGCGATTGCCGGCAGCAGCATGAGAGCGATAGCGATGCCTGCTGGCCACGAGTTGATGTAGATGGCCATGGCGGTTGCGATTTCCCGGCCGGCAAACCAGTCGGCGACCATCTTGGTCATCAGGACGTTCAGGAGAACGCCGCCAGTGCCGCTTATCAATCGACCGCCGACCTGCAGGCTCCAGAACGGCGATGCCGCCATCAGCATTTCACCCGCCAGCATCATCAGGAGCCCGGCAAGAACGGTCGCCTTATCGCCATAGCGCTGGCCGATGGTCGCGCCAGGCAGGGCCAATGCGACTCCCGGTGCAAGATAGAGGCCGATTAGAATGCCGATGTCGGCCAGGCTCGCTCCGACGCTATCGCTGATAAGAGGCGCGACGGCGCCGACGCTCTGAAACTGAAACGCCATTGCGGCGCGGGCGACAAACAGGACAGCAAGGGTCGTCCAGCGACGGCGCACGGTTCCCCGCTATGTTTGTTCCGAACTATTCAGGCCTGATGTTCTGATTCAATCGAAAGAAATTGGTCGGGTCGTATTGCTTCTTGATAGAAGCGAGGCGCGCATAATTGGCGCCGTAGGCATCACGCACGCGCTCGTCACCCTCATCACCGAGATTGTTGGCATAGACGCCACCGGTCGAGAATGGTCTGACCGCATCCCACAGGTCGCGCGCCCAGCGGGTATTTGCCTCGTCATCGGCCAGATCGTCCCAGATCGCGATCGGGAAGCAGTCAAAGGCCGCATCGCGATTGGCGTAGGGCGAGTGCGATGCGGGCATGCGAGCGATCGCGCCGCCGACCTGCTGGAAAACCAACAGGGAGGAGCGATTGGGAGCCCGCGCGTAAGCGTCGAGCAGGGCCTCGATCGCGCCATCGCTGATCTCGCGCATGAACTGCGCTTTCCAGTAATAGCGTCGCCCGCGTGGAAAGAGGCTGTCAGCCGCCGATTGGATCTGAAGATAAGGAATGGCTTGAAGGCGACTGTCGATGGGGGATCCGAATTTCATCAGCGGTGCGATGACTGGTTCGCCCGCTTTGGGCGACCCGACATAGCAAGCCGAGATGCTGAAGGCACGCTCGCCCGAGGGCAGCGTGACGAGCGCGGCATCGACGCTCACCTCGTCCGGGGCGTCGCGGGAGAATCCATCGTAAAACCGCATGGCCTCGCGCGCATGATCGTAATCGTGAAGCACCGAGCCCACGAGAAGGTTCGGGCTAAGCGGGTGCAGCCGGTATTCGAACGTCGTCACGATGCCGAAATTGCCCCCGCCCCCTCGCAAGGCCCAGAACAGTTCGGGATACTCGCTGGCGCTTGTTCGCAACAGCCGTCCGTCGGCCGTGACAATTTCAGCCGCGATCAAATTATCGCAACTCAGGCCGTGCTTTCGTCCGAGCTTGCCGAAGCCTCCACCCAGCGTGAGGCCGGCAATACCAGTGTCGCTGTTGACGCCCATGGTCGTCGCAAGGCCGTGGGCCAGCGTGGCTACGTCGAACTCGCCGAGGGTCAGACCAGCTTCGGCCCTGGCAATGAGACGCCCAGGATCGACTGCGATCTTCTTCATGCGTGATAGATCAATCACCATCCCATCGTCGCAGACGCACAGACCGGCGACGTTGTGGCCGCCGCTGCGAACCGCCACGAGACAGCCTTGTGACCTGGCATAGGTCACGGCATGGACGACGTCAGCGGGATCGGCGCAAAAGACAATTGCAGCAGGGTGTTTGTCTATCGCCCCGTTCCAGACTCCGCGCGCCTGGTCGTAGGTAGCGTCCGTCGGCAACACCAGTTCGCCCCGCAAGCCTTGCCGGAGCTGTTCAATCGCCGCACTCGGAGAGTGGGATCGGCCCAATAGCGCCTCGGTCTGTCGCGGAATCTCCATCGGTATCGCCCTCGGTTCTGGCAGGACTATGATCTCACAGAGACGCAACCTTCTGCAAAAGCGAAATTCTTAGCTGCTAGATGAGAGGAACTCATCTACACTGCCGGCATGAGAAACTGCCCGCCTCTCCGCGCCTTGCACGCCTTCGAGGCCGTCGCTCGGCACGGCAGCTTCAAAGCCGCAGCGGCGGAACTCGGCGTGACGCCGACAGCGATCAGCCACCAAGTCCGCTTGTTGGAAGAGATATGCGGTCGCAAGCTGTTCCAGCGCCGACCGCGCCCGCTCGTGCTGACGGGTGCGGGAACGCGACTGTTTCCTATACTCCGCAACGGCTTTGATCTTCTCTCCGGCTCCCTTGCCGTAGTCGCCGAGCCAGATTTTCAAGCGCCATTGCGGGTGACAAGCCCAAACGCTTTCGCGAGTCGATGGCTGGTGCCTCGATTGCCTAAATGGCGAGAGGCCAACCCGGCCGTACCACTGGATATCATCGGGACGGACGCAGTACTCGATTTACGTGCCGGCGCCGCAGATGTGGCGATCCGCTACACGCGTCGCTCGCCTTTGGGCTTTGCCGCGCAGGAGATATGCCGTGATTCCTTCTTTCCCATATGCAGTCCCCGATTATTGGCAAGCGACGGGCGAACGATTGAGCGTGCTGCTGATCTCCTGCGTTATCCGTTGATCCATTTCGACTGGATGAACCGGGATCCGGACGCTCCCACCTGGCCCCGGTGGCTAGCGACGGCCCGTTCAATCGATCCAGACCTAATCCCGCACAAAGCTTGGGATTTGAGCTTTCGCGAGGAACTGCATGCGATCGATGCGGTTGTCGCCGGGCAAGGCATTGCGATCTGTAGTGACGTCGTGGTTGGCCGTGAACTGGAAAACGGCTCGCTCGTCAAAGCGCATCAGTTATCCTTGCCAGGCTACAGTTTTTATATCGTATGGATGCCCCATAGTCCGAGATCCGCGGTGATAGAGTCCTTCCTGGCGTGGATGAGAACCGTCGCATGAGACTGTCGAATCTGGGATGAGCCGCGCCAAGCTTGGCTCTCAAGAGGATGGGGCCATGGCAGCGAAGACGTCCAACAGATTTTCTTCCAGCCGTTTGACGGCGTGGGAGGAAGCGGCCGGAAACCCGCCGTGATTTCAGCAAGTTCCGGTCTGCTTCCGAGTGTCGCTTTAGAGGGCAATCGCGTAGACATAGTTCTCATCATCACCTGTGACGGCGCGCCAAATTCATCCATGGACTATGGTTCGTTGATTGCGACAGTGCGGGACAGGCGGAAACCCGCGGAGCCTGATTTGACCCATCCTCCTACCCATATCAGGCGCGCCTTGATCACCGGAGCCGGCGCTGCCGACGGCATCGGCTTTGCCGTTGCCCGGCAGCTCGGCCGTGCCGGCCATGCCGTTTTCCTGACCGGTGCCAGTGCTCGTGTGCTGGATCGCGCCGCCGAGCTTAGTGCCGAAGGCATCGATGCGAACGCCGCAATTGCCGATCTCACCAAAGCCGCCGATGTCGCGCGGCTGCAGGCTGATGTCGGCGCGGTCGATATACTGGTCAACAATGCCGGCATGGGCTCGCTGGCATCGCCATCGCTCGACAAGGCGTTTCTCTCAATGACCGAGGCCGATTGGGATCAGGGGATCGACGTCAGCCTGAAGACGGCATTCCTCGTCACGAAAGCGTTTCTGCCGGCGATGGCCGAAGCGGGCTACGGGCGCATCGTCAATGTAGCATCGGTCACCGGGCCGCTGGTCTCCTTCGAAGGCACATCAGCCTATTCCGCCGCCAAGGCCGGCATGGTCGGCTTGACGCGCACGCTGGCGCTGGAAGTGGCGAGACACGGCATCACGGCCAATGCGGTGGCTCCCGGCTGGATCGAAACTGGGTCGTCGAGCGAGATGGAGCGGCAAGCTGCCCTGCACACGCCGCCGGCGCGGGCCGGGCGGCCGGATGAGGTTGCTGCCGCGGTGGTGTTCCTGGCCTCGGAAGGCGCCAGCTATGTCAACGGCGCCCTGCTGGTGGTCGACGGCGGCAACAGCCTTCAGGAGCGCAAGAGCTGAAGGTTCTATCGGGCGTCTGGGCGTGAGAATTAGCCTTTGCGCGAGCCCTTCCCCGCCCCCGGCGCTTGCGGCCTGAGATAGACGGCCAGGCAGCAGCAGCAGATTGCCAGTCCGGCAATCGGGTATTTCAAGGCCACCAGTGCCGCCGCTGCGAAAAGGCAGAGCGTCGCGAGCCCGCGGATGCGCATGCGCCTTCGCACGTCAAGCGGAACCTCCTGCGTCGGCATCGGATCGATGAGTTCGCGGATCAAAAGAATATAGGTCAGGTTCACCAGGAAGAAGACGACCGCATAGAAAGCGACCGGCTGCGCCGCCAGCTCGCTGACCGCCATCCACGCGGTCGCCAGCGGCAGCAACGAAACCGAGAACAGGTGGGCGAAATTGTACCACATCAGGCTGGCCGTTGCCTCCCTCGCGTGGCGCAAGAGATGATGATGGTTCGTCCAGACGATGGCGATGAAGAGATAGCTCACGCCATAGCTCAGCCATGTCGGCCACAGTTCCAGAAGCGCCTTGAAGGTTGGAAGCTCCGGCGGGCGCAGGTCGAGGACCAGCACCGTGATGAGGACAGCGAACACGCCATCCGAAAATGCGCTCAACCGATCGAGCCCTGTCGAGGGAAGCACCTAGAGCGTCCTTGTTGCCGTTCGTCGCGCTTATAGTAGCGTTGTCGACGGCAATATCCATGCCCGCGCAGCGGCCCCGTTCAGGACGCTTTCGCCAGAAAATTCCGATAGTCCAACTTGGCCTGCAGCAGGCGCAGCACATTGTCGCGCGATGCGCGCACATGGGCGCGGGCCAGGGTGCCGGCGCGGGCGGCGTCGCCGGCGCAGATCGCCTCGACGATTTCGGCGTGCTCGTCGCGGGCGATCTTCCATTCGTCCAGCCACAGGAGTTCTGTCCAGACATAGTGCTGGCACTTGTCGAGGATGCCGCAGAGCATGCCGTGCAGCATCACATTACCGCTGATTTCGGCGATGACGCGGTGCAGGTCGATGCCGACTTCCAGTTCCTGGAACTTTTCCCTGTTGGTGCGATCCGGAATGGCGGCCAGCCGCTCGCATTCGACCAGCATGGCGCGCAGCCGCGCCTTGTCCTGTTCCGAGGCAGTGGTCGCGGCCAGTTCGGTCGCATGGCCGTCGAGCAGTTCGCGGATCTCGAAGGCCTCGCGGAACATGTTGATGTCGAACTCGGTGACGGCATAGCCCTGACGCGGCCGGCCAGTGACCAGGCCGTCGCGCTCGAGGCGGTTGAAGGCCTCGCGCACCGGGGTGCGGCTGACATTGAGCTTCGCGGCGATGTCGTTTTCGGTGACGCGCGAGCCCGGCGGAATCTGGCCGGTCACGATCATCGCCTTGAGCGCGGAGTAGACCGAGTCGCGCAGCGTATTTTTGGTTTCCTTGGCCAAGGTTCCCTTCCCAGTTCTCCGGTCTTTCAGCCGGAACACGCATAGCTGTAGTCGCAGTCGGCGCAATTTGCCACGTCTCCGACGAGGCCATCTCTCGCCATCTGTCCGGCACGAAGCGCGTACAATCCGATCGTGCAGGACGGTGTTGACATCACCGATCCCCAAGCTACACTCAAAATTGTATACAAAATCGCATGCGAAATCAAAAACAAATGGGAACACCGGTTGGAGAGCCGAAACATGAACAGGATCAGAAGCGTTAGCGTCGTTGCGGTTGCCGGCCTCATGGCCTCGCTCGCAGCTCCCGCCATGGCGGGCGACACCATCACCGTTGCCTCGTGGGGCGGCACCTATCAGGAGGCGCAGACAAAGGCGTTCTTCAAGCCGACCGCCGATGCGCTCGGCATCACCATCAAGGAAGACACCACCAACGGCCTCGACGACGTGCGGCTGCAGGTGACCGGCAATGCGGTGAAGTGGGACATCACGGAGCTCGGCGCCGACGAATGCGCGCGCGGCTCGAAGGAAGGGCTGTTCGAGAAGCTCGACTACGGCATCATCGACAAGAGCGGCATCAACCCGAAGCTGGTCCATGACGACTGGGTCGGCATTTCCTACACGTCGGTCGTGCTCATCTACCGGACCGATGTCTTCGGCGACAAAGGGCCGAAGACATGGGCCGATTTCTGGAACGTGGAGAAATTTCCGGGACGTCGCGCGCTGAGCGGCAGCCAGGCGACGGAAACGCTGAGCGTCGCGGCACTTGCCGAAGGCATTCCGATCGACAAGGTCTATCCGGTCGATATCGACGGTGCCTTGAAATCCGTCGACAAGATCCGCGGCCATATCGATGCCTGGTGGACCTCCGGCGCCCAGGCCATGCAGCTGGTCAAGGATGGTGAAGTCGACATGGCGAGCATCTGGAACGGCCGCGCCGGCACCTTGAAGAAGCAGGGTGCGCCGGTCAGCTTCTCCTTCGACCAGGGCGTGCTGACCGCCGACTGCATGGTCATTCCCAAGGGTGCAAAGAACAAGGAAGCGGCGATGAAGGCGCTGGCGATGTTCGTCAGCCCGCAATTGCAGGCCAATCTGCCGCTCTATGTCGATAATGGGCCGGTCAACGAAAAGGCTTTCGAGACCGGCAAGATCCCGCAGGAGAGGATCAAGGACATCAATTCGGCGCCCGAAAACGTCAAGAAGCAGGCGCTGCAGGACGCCGAGTTCTGGCGCGACAATCTGGTCGAGGCGACGGAAAAGTTCAACAATCTGGTCCAGCAATAGGCCGCGGCCACAACCCAAACCACGGCAGGGCGGTGCTTCGCCCTGCTTCTGCCGCCTCAGCCTTTAGGAGACGATGATCTTGTCAATTGCGCCATCCGCGCTGCCGATCGGCATGCGCCGGATCGAGAAACGATTTGGCAGCGTGCCGGTGCTGCGCGACCTGAACCTCGATGTCGAGGCCGGCGAATTCCTGACGCTGCTCGGCCCTTCCGGCTCCGGAAAGACGACGCTGCTGATGATCCTGGCGGGCTTCGTGCGGGCCAATGCCGGCTCGATCAAGGTCGGCACCGACGAGATCATCACCACGCCGCCGCACAAGCGCAACATCGGCATGGTGTTCCAGACCTATGCGCTGTTTCCGCATATGAACGTCTTCCACAACATCGCCTTTCCGCTGAAGCAGCGCGGCGTCGCCGCCGCCGAAATGGCCGAGCGTGTCGAGAAGGCGCTCGATCTGGTGAAGCTGCAGGGCCTGGGCGAGCGCCGGGTCGACCAGCTTTCCGGCGGCCAGCGCCAGCGCGTGGCGCTGGCGCGCGCCATCGTCTTCGAGCCGCGCATCGTGCTGATGGACGAACCCCTGTCGGCGCTCGACAAGGGCCTGCGCGAGCATATGCAGATCGAGCTGCGCAGCCTGCACCGCCGGCTCGGCATGACCACGGTCTATGTCACGCACGACCAGCGCGAAGCCATCACCATGTCGGACCGTATAGCGGTGATGAACGCCGGGCGCATCGAGCAGCTCGACCGGCCCGAAACGCTCTACGCCACGCCGCGAACGCGGTTTGTAGCCGGCTTCATCGGCGAATCGAACTTCATTCCCGTCGAGTGCCGCAATGGGTCCGTCTGGTACGAGGACAGACGAATCCACACCGCAGCGCCGGCGCCTGTATCGGGCCAGCACCTGATTGTGGTGAGGCCGGAGAAGCTGCGGTTGGTGACAAGTGCCGAACCGGCGAGCGGCGTCAATGTGCTCGATGCGACGCTCAGTGACATCATCTACCAGGGCGACAGCTTCGTCTGCTACGCGTTGTTGCGCGATGGCCGCCAGCTGACGCTGCGCGACTATTGCCGCAGCGATGTGCTGGCGAAAATGCCTGCTCCCGGCCAGCGGATAAGCCTCGGCCTCGATGCGCAGGACACCATCCTGGTGGCGGCGGATTGATGAGCGCGCAGCCCGCCCTCATGGAAGAGACTGGCCGCGCGGATCAGATCCTGAACATACAGGCGCTGCGAACCGATGCGCGGCGCGAGTCGTTGCGGCTGCTGGCGCTGCTGTCGCCAAGCCTGTTTCTGGTCTTCGCCATCATCATCGTGCCGATCGGCTGGCTGTTCTGGTTGTCGCTGTTCGACGAGGCCGGCGATTTCAGTGCCGCCAACTATGCGCGCTTCTTCGAGCAGGCCTCCTACATCAAGACGTTCGTCACCACCTTCAAGGTGGCCTTCATCGTCACCGGCGCCTGCGTTCTATTAGGTTATCCCCTGGCCTACATGCTGTCGCAACTGCCGCGCCGGGCGGCATCGGTCTGCCTGATCTTCGTCATCCTGCCGTTCTGGACATCGGTGCTGGTACGCACCTATGCCTGGCTTGTGATCCTGCAGCGCAAGGGGCTGATCAACAGCTGGCTGATCGACCTCGGCGTCATCAGCCAGCCGCTGTCGCTCGCCAACAATCTGTCGGGCGTCGTCATCGGCATGACGCATATATTGCTGCCGTTCCTGGTGCTGCCGCTTTACGCCTCGATGAAAACCATCGATACCGACTGCCTGCGCGCCGGCATGAACCTTGGCGCCGGTCCGGCCGCCACCTTCCGGCAGATTTTCTTTCCGCTGTCGCTGCCCGGCCTCGCCTCGGGCGTGGTCATCGTCTTCGTGCTGTGCCTCGGCTTCTTCGTCACCCCGGCGCTGATGGGCGGCGGCAAGGTGATCATGTGGGCGATGCGCATGGAACAGACCACCAGCCTCTATTCCAACTGGGGAGCGGGTGCCGCACTTGGCGTGGTGCTGCTGGTGGTCACGCTGGCGCTTCTCGGCCTGTTCCAGTGGCTGCTCGGCGCGCGCGCCACCGGTGTGTGGAGTTCACGATGAGTGGGGATGTCGGCCTGCCGATCTCGCACCGGCAACGGCTGTGGCTCTATGGGCTCGGCGGCCTCGTGCTTCTCTTCCTGATCGCGCCATCGATCATCATCGTCATCATGTCGTTCTCGGACTCGACGCTGCTGCAGTTCCCGCCGCAGCAATGGTCGCTGCGCTGGTACCAGACCTATTTCCAGTCGGTGGAATGGCGCGATGCCACGATCGTCTCGGTCAAGGTGGCTGTCATGACAGTGCTCGTCGCGACACCGCTCGGCACCGCCGCAGCCTACGCGATCAACAGGGGAACGCTGCGCTTCAACGGCACCATCAACGCGCTGCTGACAGCGTCGCTGATCGTCCCGGTGATCCTGATCGGTATCGGCACCTTCTTCCTCTATGCGCGGATCGGGCTCAACAACACGCTGACCGGGCTGGTCATCGCGCATACGGTGCAGGCCTTGCCGCTGGTGGTTCTGACGGTGCTGTCGGGCCTGCGTTCCTACGACATGAACCAGGAGCGGGTGGCGCGCAGCCTCGGCGCCGGACGCGTCGCCGCCTTCTGGCAGGTGACCATGCCGCAGATCCGCTTCTCGATCGTCTCCGGCGCGCTGTTTGCCTTCATCACCTCCTTCGACGAAGTTGTGGTTTCGCTGTTCATATCCGGCGGCGAGACGACGACGTTGACGCGCCGCATGTTCAATGCGCTGCGCGACCAGATCGACCCGACGATCGCCGCCATCTCGACCTGCCTGATCGTGCTCTCGGTCGCGCTGTTGTCGGTTGCGCAGATCTTCGGCCGGCGGCATTGAATTCTGACGACCAATTCGCAGAAGTGACCAATTTGCAGACGTGACCAGGGGATATCCAGACAGAATGCGTGATTTCCAGTTTCCCGGCCGCTCGCCGGTTCGTGCGACGGAGGCGATGGCAGCGACCTCGCATCCGCTTGCTACCCTTGCAGCAATCGACACGCTGCGCTCCGGCGGCAACGCCATGGATGCCGCGGTCTGCGCCGCCGCGGTGCAGGCGGTGGTCGAACCGCAGTCGACCGGCATCGGCGGCGACTGCTTCGTACTTTACTGCCCGGCGGGACAAGGCAATGTGCTGGCCTTCAACGGCTCCGGCCGCGCGCCGGCCAGGGCGACGGTCGACTGGTATCGGGAGAAAGGCTTCGACCGCATCCCTCTGCAGGGCCCGCATGCGGTCACCGTGCCGGGCGCCGTCGATGCCTGGAGCCGCCTGCTGGAGGATCATGGCCGCAAGGGCCTGGCCGAAGCGCTGGCGCCTGCCATCCACTATGCCGAAAGCGGCTATGTCGTGCACGACCGCGTCGCCTTCGACTGGGCCGAACCCGAGACCGACCTTTCGGCCGACGAGCATGCCGCGCGCATCTTCCTGCCCGGCGGCAAGGCGCCGCAGGCCGGCGATGTCCACCGCCAGCCGGAACTGGCGGCCACCTTGCGCATCATCGCCAGGCAGGGCCGTGCCGGATTCTACGAGGGTGCCGTCGCCGACGACATGGTGAGCCGGCTCAACGAATTGGGCGGGCTTCATTCGGCCGAGGATTTTGCCGCGACCAGCGGCGACTATGTGGCGCCGGTCAGCACCTCCTATGGCGGCCATGACATCCACCAGATGCCGCCGAACAATCAGGGGCTGACGGCGCTCTTGATGCTGAATTTGCTGTCGGGCTTCAAGCTCGGCGGGCTCGACCCCAATGGCGCGGAACGCTTGCATCTGGAGATCGAGGCCGGGCGGCTGGCCTATCGCGACCGCGACCGCTACGTCGGCGACCAGGATCATGTCCCGGTGCCGGTCAAGCAGCTCCTGTCCGGCGCCTATGCCGACCGGCTGCGCGCTGAGATCGACCGCGACCGCGCCATGACGCATCTGCCGCGCGTGGAATTGCCAGGCAGCGACACGGTCTACATCTCCATCGTTGACCGCGACCGCAGCGCCGTCTCCTTCATCAACTCGACCTACTATTCGTTTGGCAGCGGCGTGGTCAGCCCGAAGACCGGCATCGTGCTGCAGAACCGCGGCTCGAGCTTCCGCCTCGATCCGGCGCACCCGAATGCAATCGCGCCCGGCAAGCGGCCGATGCACACGATCATGCCGGGCATGGCGACGAAGAACGGCCGCGTCGTGATGCCGTTCGGCGTCATGGGCGGCGGCTACCAGCCGTTCGGCCATGTCCATCTGCTCACCAACATGCTCGATTTCGGCATGGACCCGCAGCAGGCGCTGGACGCGCCGCGGGTGTTCTACAATGACAACATGGTGGAGGCCGAGCGTGGCGTTCCCAGCGAGGCGATCGAGGGCCTGCGCCGGCGCGGCCACCGCGTCACCGAGCCGCATCATCCGCTTGGCGGCGGACAAGCGGTGTTGATTGATTGGGAGAAGGGCACGCTGACCGGCGCCTCCGATCCGCGCAAGGATGGTTTGGCGCTTGGCTACTGAAGCGATCCGTTGTCCAATGGCGTATCCCATATCGAGGCAAGCCCGTTAGCGAGGGTGCCGCCAATAGTCGTTCGAAATCCAACCGGTGATCATGACCAATATTGCAAAACCCAAAGACCTCTCTCGCCGCCTCGCCACCGGCGTCGACGATGCGCCGGCGATTTCCGCACCCGACAGGGCAACGCTCACCCATGGCGGGTTGCGCGGCCTGATCGCCGACACGGCCGAGCAGCTGCATGCGCGTGGCATCGGCAGGGGCGACAGGGTGGCCATCGTGTTGCCGAACGGACCGGAGATGGCCACCGCCTTCGTCGCCGTGGCAGCCGCCGCCTCGACAGCGCCGCTCAATCCCGCCTACCGGGCCGACGAACTCGATTTCTACCTGACCGATATCGGCGCCAAGGCGATCCTTGTCGCCGAGGGCGAGACTGGCCCCGCGGTGACGGTGGCCGAGCGCCTCGGCATCGGCGTGCTGCGGCTTGTCGCGCAGCCTGACGCGCCCGCCGGCAGCTTCACGATCGAAGGCGCGGCGGTCGCACCGCCGGCAGCCCCTGACATGGCGCAGGAGGGCGACATCGCGCTGCTGCTGCACACCTCCGGCACGACATCGCGTCCAAAACTGGTGCCGCTCAGCCATGCCAACATCGCGGCCTCCGCCGCCCACATCGGCGCGACGCTTGGCCTGACGGCCGATGACCGTTGTCTCAACATCATGCCGCTGTTCCACATTCACGGCCTGATCGCGGCCGTGCTGTCGTCGCTGGCGTCAGGCGGCAGCATCTTCTGCACGCCAGGCTTCAATGCGCTGCGCTTCTACCAGTGGCTGAGCGAGGCCCAACCGAGCTGGTACACGGCGGTGCCGACCATGCATCAGGCGATCCTGCCGCGCGCAGCGCGCAATGCCGAGGTGCTGGCGACGGCGCGCCTGCGCTTTATCCGTTCGTCCTCGGCGTCTTTGCCGGCGCAAGTGATGGCCGAACTCGAGGCGACCTTCGGCTGCCCGGTCATCGAATCCTACGGGATGACCGAGGCGGCGCACCAGATGGCGTCGAACCGGTTGCCGCCGGGCCGGCGCAAACCGGGCAGCGTCGGTGCCTCCGCCGGTCCGGACGTGGCTGTCATGGCGCCCGACGGGCGGCTGCTCGAGGCTGGCGAGACCGGCGAGATCGTTATTCGCGGGCCCAATGTGACCGCCGGCTACGAGAAGAACCCGGATGCCAACGCCACGGCTTTCGCACATGGCTGGTTCCACACCGGCGACCAGGGCGTGCTGGACGAGGACGGCTATCTCCGGGTCACCGGGCGGCTCAAGGAGATCATCAATCGCGGTGGCGAAAAGATCTCGCCGCTCGAGGTCGACGATGTGCTGATGGACCATCCGGCGGTGGCGCAGGTCGTCACCTTCGCCATGCCGCATGACAAGCTCGGCGAGGAGGTGGCGGCGGCGGTGGTGCTGCGCGACGGTACCATTGCCACCGAGGGCGACATCCGCCTCTATGCCGCGACGCGGCTCGCCGATTTCAAGGTGCCGCGCAAGATCCTGATCCTGGAAGAGATTCCCAAGGGCGCGACCGGCAAATTGCAGCGCATCGGCCTCGCCGCCAAACTCGGGCTTTGACGATGAAGATCACCATTTTCGGCGCTGGCGCGATCGGCGGCTATCTCGCGGCCAAGCTTGCCATCACTGGGCGGACCGATCTTTCGATCGTCGCGCGCGGCGCCCATCTGGGAGCGATCAAGGCAAATGGCCTGCGCCTGATCGAGGATGGCCGGGAAATTTCGGTCCCTGTCCGGGCCGCCGCCAAGGCAGAGGAACTTGGCGCCCAGGACTATGTCGTGCTGGCGCTGAAGGCGCATTCCCTCACCCCGGCCCTTGACCAGATCGCGCCACTGCTCGGGGAACACACATCGGTCGTCACCATGCAGAACGGCGTGCCGTGGTGGTATTTCCACGGCGTCGGCGGGCCGCTTGAAGGCACCAGGCTGAGCGCGGTCGATCCCGGCGGCAATATCTGGACGCGGATCGGGCCGCAGCGCGTCATCGGCTCGGTCGTCTATCCCGCCGTCGAAGTCGACGACCCCGGCCTCATCCGCCATGTCGAGGGCAAGCGCTTCTCGCTCGGCGAACCCTCCGGCGAGCGCAGCGAACGGGTCACGCTTCTGGCCGACGAAATGGTCAAGGCCGGCTTGCAGGCGCCGGTGCGCGACGACATCCGCAGCGAGATCTGGGTGAAGCTGTGGGGCAATCTCTCCTTCAACCCGATCTCGGCGCTGACCGGCAGCACGCTGGCGGCGATCGTCGCCGATGAGGGCACCCGCACGCTCGCCCGCACAATGATGCTGGAGGCGCAAGCGATCGGCGAAAGCCTCGGCGTGCGTTTTCCCATAGCGGTCGACCGGCGCATCAAGGGCGCCGGCGATGTCGGCGAGCACAAGACCTCGATGCTGCAGGATCTCGAGCGCGGGCGGCCGATGGAAATCGACGCGCTGGTGACGGCCGTCCAGGAACTCGGCCGGCTGACGGACAGACCGACGCCGACCATCGACGCCGTGCTGGCGCTGGTGCGGCGGCTGGCGGTGGAGCGCGGGTGTTATGGCTGAGAGGCGCGGAGCGTCTAGGCCTTGAAGCCGCTGCTCTGTCCCAATGATGTGCAGGGGCGCGCTCTGGTTGATGGCGGCATCCGCTGCAACGGCTAACGACCACTTTACTTACGGAGCCGTTGCGATCGTCGACCAATACCGCCCAGCTCGGGACAGGCCGGCTTAGGCTCAACTCTCCTCAAGGTTCCGGGATCACTGGCTTGAAGTGCGATCATCGGCCGGTGGCGGGAACTGTCGGCCGACGTCCATGCTTACTTCGGTGACCAGCTTGCGGCGAAGGGCAATCGCGTAGTCGTTTGGCCCCTTCGGCGTTATGACGAAGGCTTGCGAACCGCCAATGACCGATTTGGCAAAGTAAGATGCCAACGGTTGATCGGGATTCTCATCTTGCGTTGGAATGGCGATCGCGTTGATCGTATACCCCTTGGCAATGGCGTTCAGCCTGCTCGGTTGAACAGGAAGCCCATCGTTGTTCTCGCCATTGGAAGAGATGTCGATTACTTTCTTGGCCGCCTTTCCCGGAAACTGGTCGAGCAGAAGACTACCGACGTCAATAGCGGAGGAAACGGATGTTCCTCTTCGCCCTCTACGGGTAAAGCCGGTATCGCCTTTCTTGCTGATCACCGACGCGGCCGCTCTGGCATCCTCCAGCCCGCAGATGCTTGTCCACGGCAGCACAATGCGTGTGTGCCCGGGACTCGACCATTCAAAGTAGGCCACACTGATGCAGCCAACGTAGTTCCGCGTGATGGCCGCGATGATCTCGGGCGAAGTAAGCGCCGCGGCATGACCCTCGCGCTGTAGATCGGCAACCTCTGGATCGATCGAGGACGAGAAGTCGACAGCGAATACAACGGCAACATCAACGTCGGCTGCGTGTGCCTGCAGTCCCCAAAACACCGAAGCTGCAAGTGTCCCCGCCACTCTCAAATACGAATTGATCCGTCTAGCCGGTTCTCTGGTCGATCGCCGAACCTGCCGGCGAAAGCCAGCCGCTGCAGACGTGCGGGGCGGCCGTCGGGTTGGGAATACGTTCGCATCAACCGCAAGGGTCATCACATTCCTCCATTGGACCTGAATTGACGGCGGCTCGATCGCCTGGCCAGGCTGCTGGAGTAGCGGCAATGGCATAGGCCGCGTCGAAGGGTTGAACCGGGCGGGCCAACAAGGGCGCGCATGCCTGCGGCGTTCGGTTCGACATTGCGACGCACAGGATCGCACCGAGAATGATGGCAGCACCCAGTGCACCCGTGGGCGAATTCCGCTCGCCGAGGAAGATCGCCGCGCCGAGGGCGCCGAAGACGCTTTCGGCACTGACGATCACAGCGGCATGACTGGCGGAGGTGAAGCGCTGGGCGGCAATCTGCATGCCGAAAGCGATTGCGGTGGAGAATACGCCGAGGACCGCCAGTTCCGGACCGGCTGCAAATGCTGCGGCCAGCGACAGGTTGCCTTGCAGTGCCCCGAGCGGCAGGGCGAAGGCGGCGGCGCCGAGGAACTGTGTCGCCGCGGCAGTGAACGGCCGCGCATGAGCCTGCATGTGCCGACCAAGCTCGACCATCCAGAGCGCATAGCAGCCAGCCGACAGGATGGCGGTGAGATCACCGCTGCTGAGACCGGCGATCCCGCCGGACAAGAGCATGGCACCGACCACGGTCAGCCCGGCGGCAGCGGTGAGGCTCGCTGTCGGACGTTCGCCGATGAGCAGCCAGGCGGCCAGTGGTGTCATCACCGTTGCCGTGCTCACCAGGAAGCTTGCATTCGTGACCGTGGCGCCGAGATAGCAAAGCTGCTGAAGCGTGATGGAGATGGCAAACAGAACGCCCACCATGGCCAGGCTGGAAAGATAGCCCGGCCCGGCGGGCAGTCGCCTTTCGGTCAAGACGAAAGGCAGCACAAGCAGCCCACCGATCAGGCAGCGCAGGCCGACGGCGCTCAGCGGGTCGAGATGAGCAAGCACCGTCTTTTGCGCGACATTGCCGAGGCCCCACAAAGCGGCTGCAAACAGCAGCAGCAAATTGGCTCTAGTCTTGGACACCCGCCACCCCCTCGAGCCAAAGCCTGTTGCTGACTCGGTTGGCCCTAATTCAGCGAAGGCTAATTGACCTTGCGTCACGACAGCGCTTGAGTGCGGGGCGCTAGAGTTCCGAAGCGTTAGTTTTGAGTTAGAATTTCGTCAGGCTGGAAGAGCAAATGCAAAATGAGGGCAGCGGCGCCAATATAATCTCACTCTTCGGTGGTTTCCGGATCGAAAATGGATCGGCGGATCCGCTCCGGCTGACAGGGAAAAGAGGTCCTGCGATCGTTGCCTATCTGGCCCGGTGTCCAGGCATGGTGGCGACACGGGAGAGACTGGCTGATCTGTTTTGGGGTGACAGCGATAGCGAACACTCGCGCAATAGCCTGCGGCAAACGCTCAGTGTCCTGCGTCGGGATCTGTCACGCGCAGGTGTGGATCTTATCCATTCCCGCGGGGACCTAATCGGCCTCGCGCCAGACGCGGTTCGAGTTGACGTGGAGGAATTCGAAGCAGGCCTCTCGGCCCGTTCCGTGCAGGAACTCGAAAAGGCTCTGGCGAACTACACCGGGCCGTTCCTCGACGGGCTTTATCTGGGAAGCAGTGGGTTCGATGACTGGGTCGCATCCGAACGCGACAGGCTGCTGAGCCGGGCACTTGAGGCCTTCGAAAAATTGGCCCGCCTCGTCGACGCGGAAACCGGGGTCATCCTGGTCGATCGTGTTCTGGCCATGGAGCCGACGCGGGAAGAATCCTACCGGCTCAAGATGGAATTGCTCCTCGCATGTGGTCAACACGACAGGGCGATTAGGACATACGAGGCCTGTAGAAGCATGCTGAAGAAGGAGCTCGGCGTCGACGTCGGCCCGCAGACGCGAGCGCTTTGGCAATCCGTGCTGTCTGCCGTCGCCACGGCCTCAAATGCCCAGCCGGCAAATGCTGTTCCAGCCAGCCAGCGCCTCGGGCGCCCATCCATCAGCGTTGCCGACTTCATCAATCTGACGGGAAAGCAAGGCGACGACTTTTTCGCCAAGGGACTGGTCCAGGACATCACCACGGCCCTCTCCGAGGTCGCCGACTATATCGTGCTTTCCGCATTTCCACCCGTGGAGAAGAGCGGCCCTGCTGAAGAAATCAAAATCCCGGGAATGCTTCGGGCGCAATATGTGCTCAGCGGCAGCGTCCAGAGATCCGGCAATGGACTGAGGGTGAACATCCAGCTTGTCGATGCCGCCGGCGGCCATAACGTCTGGGCCCAGAAGTTCGACGGCCACTCCGAGAACGCGCTCGAATTCCAGGACAGGATCGCTCAGGCGGTTGTGCTGGCCGTGATCCTCGACCTTCAACTGACCAACTGGAAAGTCCGTGACAAGAGCCCACCCGGTCCCCCTGAAGTGCGCAGGCTGGTGAACGAAGCTCTCATGAAGTATTTTGAGATGACCCGGGATTCGCTGTTGGTCGGGATAGAGCTTGCCGAGAAGGCTGTCGCGATAGGTCCCGACAACGCTCGTGCGAAGCGAACGCTCTCGGTCGTAATTTCCATGGGCGTGGCGTTTGGCTCGCTGCCCCGGGAGCCAGGGCAAATCGAGCGTGCGGTCGAGCTTGCGGAAGCAGCGGTTCGGGCAGTGCCTGACGACGAAATTGCCCGCTGCATCCTGTCATTCGCTCTCGAAAGTTCCGGTCGCATCGACGAGGCGATCGCCGAGTGCCAACATGCGATCAGCCTCAACCCGAGCTATCCGACCGGCCATGGCGACATTTCGATGCTCTTTGCGTTACGCGGACAGGTCGGTGAAGCAGTGCGTGAAGCCAACGAGGCAATCCGGCTCGGAACGCATGACGTCATCGACTTCTGGCGTCACCATGGCCTGGCTGTTGCACTGTTCGCCGGCGGAGACGATCGGCGGGCGCTCGAAGCCGCCCGCAGGGTGGTTAGGACAAAGCCGGGATTCGTTCGCGGCGCCCTCTACTGGGCTGCTGCCGCGTCGGCAACCGGAAACAACGAAGAGGCCTCGCGGGCCATCCATCATTGCCTGTCACAACTTCCGCATCTCAAC
Source organism: Mesorhizobium sp. M1050 (assembly GCF_040318715.1). NCBI lineage: Bacteria > Pseudomonadati > Pseudomonadota > Alphaproteobacteria > Hyphomicrobiales > Phyllobacteriaceae > Mesorhizobium > Mesorhizobium sp. M1050. Next base: position 99,280 of record NZ_JAMYMV010000004.1, read on the forward strand.
CTGGGTAATGTCTGCCCCGGCTTTGTGCCGCGCTATGTGAAGGATCATCATCACGCGAGATTCCTTGAAATGCTGTCGAGGGCTGGCCTTCCGAGCTCCTGAGGAGGTCGCGAAGAGCAGATCGTTGCTAATGAACAGCATGGTCGGGCGCAACGCGTCCTGCAGATCCTTCAGGACCGCTGGACCGCATCCAAACCTATCCGGAACTGATCACTCCTTCCCCGCCCGCCTGATCACCCGCGCGTAAAATTCACCGACGATGCCGCGCCGGAAGATCAGCACGCACACCATGAAGATCAGCCCAGTGGCGATGGTCACCGGGAAGCCGGAGGTGGCAAGGGTGTTCTCCAGTCCGATGACCAGGCTTGCGCCGATCATCGGCCCGACCATCGTGCCGATACCGCCGAGAAGCGTCATCAGGATCACTTCGCCCGACATCTGCCAGGTGACGTCGGTGAGCGTGGCGAACTGGAAGACGATCGCCTTGAGCGAGCCGGCCAGCCCGGCCAGTGCCGCAGACATGACGAAAGCCCCCAGCTTGTAGTTGGCGACGGAATAGCCCAGCGAAATGGCGCGGTTTTCGTTTTCCCGGATCGAGCGCAGGATCATGCCGAACGGCGAATTGACGATGCGCCAGATGGCGAAGACGCCGACCAGGAACACGACAAGCACGAAATAATACATGTTCAGCGAGACATTCAGGTCGAGGATACCAAGCAGGATGCCGCGGGGAACACCTTGGATGCCATCCTCGCCTTGCGTGAAGGGCGCCTGCACGCAGAAGAAGAAGAACATCTGCGACAGCGCCAGCGTAATCATGGCGAAATAGATGCCTTGCCGGCGAATGGCGAAAAAGCCCATGACAAGGCCGAGCAGGGCCGCGCCCGCCATGCCAAGCAGGATGCCCGCTTCCGGCGGCCAGCCCCAGACCTTGACTGCATGCGCGGTGAAGTAGGCGGCGCCACCAAATAAGGTGGCGTGGCCGAACGACAGGAGCCCGGTATAGCCGAGCAGAAGATTGAACGCGCAGGCAAACAGCGCGAAACACAGCATCTTCATCAGGAAGATCGGATAGATCAGGAAAGGCGCAACCAGCAGCGCCACGATGCCGAGCCCGACCAGCGTCCATTCAAGCCTTGCCGAGGTCCTGGCGGGCTTCTCGCGACGTGTCAGGTCGTCCATGTCAGATGTCGCTTCCGACATCTCGGATGTCTCTCCCGGCATCTCAGGCGTCCCTTCCGAACAGGCCGGCCGGCCGGACCAAAAGCACGATGGCCATGATAACGAAGACCACGAGGTTGGAGGCCTCGGGGTAGAAGACCTTGGTCAGGCCTTCGGCGAGGCCGAGCATGTAGCCGGTGACGATCGCGCCGAGTATCGATCCCATGCCGCCGACCACGACGACCGCGAAGACGACGATGATGAGGTCCGATCCCATCAGCGGGCTCACCTGGTAGACGGGTGCTGCCAGAATACCGGCAAGCCCGGCAAGCGCGGAGCCGAGGCCGTAGGTCAGCGTCAGCAGCAACGGCACGTTGACGCCGAAAGCCTGGACGAGGCGGGGATTCTCGGTTGCCGCGCGCAGGTAGGACCCCAGCCTGGTCTTCTCGATCAGCGCCCAGGTCCCGAAGCAGACGATCAGCGAGGCGACCACCACCCAGCCGCGATAGTTGGGCAGGAACATGAAGCCGAGATTGGTGCCGCCGGAAAGCAGCGGCGGCACGGCGTAGGCGTTTCCCGAGACGCCGTAATAGTAGCGGAATATGCCTTCGAGCACGAGCGCGAGACCGAAGGTGAAGAGCAGGCCGTAGAGCGGATCGAGATCGTACAGCCTCGACAGTGCCAGGCGCTCGACGACGATGCCGAAGACGCCGACGATCAGCGGCGCGAGGATCAAAGCGGGCCAATAGCCGATGCCGAGATGGGTGAGAAGCAGATAGCCGACGAAGGCGCCGAACATATACTGGGCGCCATGGGCGAAATTGATGACGCGCAGCAGGCCGAATATGACGGCCAGGCCGAGGCTCAGCATGGCGTAGAACGAGCCGTTGATCAGCCCGACCAGCAGCTGTCCGAGGAAGGCCTGAACGGGGATTCCGAAGATCATCGTCATGGCGCCATCATACACCCAGGACTTCGTGCAGCAGCGTCATGCGGTCCGGCAGTTCGCCGACCGGAAACCCTGCCACGACCTTGCCGTGCTCCATCAGATAGAATCGGTCGGCGACGCGGCTGGCGAAGCGGAAGTTCTGCTCGACCAGCAGGATCGTCATGCCGCGCTTTTTCAACGTCGCCAGCAACTCGCCGATGCGCTGCACGATGACGGGCGCGAGACCCTCCGTCGGCTCGTCGAGAAGCAGCATTTTCACGCCGGTTCTCAACATCCGCGCAATCGCCAGCATCTGCTGTTCGCCGCCCGACAGCCTGGTGCCGGGACTGTTGCGCCGCTCCTTCAGATTGGGGAAGAGTTCGAATATTTCCTCGACGCTCATGCCGCCCTCGGCGACGACCGGTGGCAGCACCAGGTTCTCGTCCACGGTCAGCGTCGCGAAGATGCCGCGTTCCTCCGGCACGAAGCCGATTCCTTGATGGGCGGTGCGGTGCAGCGGCACCCGCATCAGATCCTTGCCGTCGAAAGCGATCCGGCCGGTTCGCTTGCGGATCAGCCCCATGATGGAGCGAAGCGTCGTCGTCTTGCCTACGCCGTTGCGGCCAAGCAGCGTGACCATCTCGCCGGCAAACACCTCCAGATCGACGCCGTGCAGCGCATGACCCTCACCATACCAGGCGTTGAGACCGCTGACCGCAAGCAGGGGCGCGGCGCTAGTCATCGGCGGTGCCCATATAAGCGACCCTCACGCGTTCGTCGCGGCTGACGGTGGCGTAGTCGCCGGCCGCCAGCACCTCGCCACGCTGCATGACCGTTATCCAGTCGCAAAGGTCGGCGACGACAGTCAGATTGTGCTCGACCATCAGCACGGCGCGATCCCGTGCCACCGAGCGGATGAGGTCGGAAACCGTGGCCACGTCCTCATGTCCCATGCCGGCCATCGGCTCATCCAGCAGCAGCACTTTCGGATCGAGCGCCAGTGTCGTGGCGATCTCGAGCACGCGTTTCCTGCCATAGGAAAGATCGCCGGCAAGCCTGTTCCTGGCGTCGTCGAGACCGACCGACCGCAGCAGTTCCTCGGCGCGCGGCGTCAGCCGATCGAGCGCCGCGAGCGAGCGCCAGAACTGGACGCTGAGCCCGCCCGGCCGCTGCAGCGCGACGCGCACATTGTCGAGTACGCTGAGGTGCGGAAAAATCGCCGATATCTGGAACGAGCGCACCAGACCCATGCGCGCGACCCTGGCCGGCGAGGTTCGGGTGATGTCGTGGCCGAGCAGTTCGATCCTGCCGCTGGTCGGCGCCAGGAACTTGGTGAGCAGATTGAAGACGGTCGTCTTGCCGGCGCCGTTGGGTCCGATCAGCGCATGGATGTTGCCATGGCGGACATCGAGATCGACATTTTTGACGGCGACGAAGCCGGCAAAGTCGCGCCGCAACCCGCGGGCGGAAAGCACCACATGCGGCTCGTTCGCGTTCACCTCAGGCGGCGCCATGGCCGCGCCGATCACTGGCTGGCCGTCGAACAGCCACTTTCCTTCTCGCTGAGGAAGGCCTCGTTGCCGGGAATGGTGGCGAGGTATTTGTAGTAGTCCCACTCCTTGGTGCTCTCGGCTGGCGACTTGACCTGATAAAGATACATGTCGTGAATCATGTTGCCGTCCGCCTGCACCTTGCCGTTGGCCGTAAAAACGTCGTTTACCGGCATCGAATGCAGTTGCTTGGCGACGGCTTCGGTCTCGTCGGTGCCGGCCTTGTCGATCGCTTTCAGGTATTGCGTCACCGCCGAATATGTCGCTGCCTGGATCATGTTCGGCATGCGGTTCGTGCGCTTGGAAAAGCGCTGCGCGAATTCGCGGCTCTTGTCATCGCGATCCCAGTAAAAGCCCTCGGTCAGCACGACGCCTTGCGCCGCCTGAAGGCCCAGCCCATGCACCTCGGCCAGCGTGAAGAGAAGTGCGGCAAGACGCTGGCCGCCTTGGACGATGCCGAATTCGGCCGCCTGTTTGATGGAATTGGAAGTATCAAGGCCGGCATTGGCCAGCCCGATGACCTTGGCACCCGACGATTGCGCCTGCAGCAGGAAGGACGAATAGTCGGTCGCCCCTAGGGGATAACGCACTTCGCCCAGCACCTTGCCGCCGTGGCTTTCGACGAACTTCGCGGTCTGCTCCTTCAGCGAATAGCCGAATGCATAGTCGACGGTAACGAAGAACCAGCTGTCGCCGCCCTGCTGCACCAGAGAGCCGCCGGTTCCCACCGCCTGCGAGTGGGTGTCATAGGCCCAGTGGAAACCGTAGGGTGAGCACTGCTTGCCGGTCAGCTCCGTGGTCGCCGCACCGGTAACGATGTCGATCTTCTTCTTCTCCTTGGAAATGCCCTGGACGGCGAGCGCGACCGAAGAGGTGGTCAGTTCCATGATGGCATCGACCTGTTCGGTGTCATACCACTGCCGCGCAATGTTGGAGGCTATGTCAGGCTTGTTCTGGTGGTCGGCGCTGATGATTTCGACCGGCGCTCCCTGCACCTTGCCGCCGAAATCCTCGACCGCCATCTTGGCGGCCTCGACCGACCATTTGCCGCCAAAATCGGCATAGACGCCCGACTGGTCGTTGAGGATACCGATCTTGACCTTGCCATCGGAAATCTCGGCACCCGAAGCGGAGCTTGCAACAGCGGCGAGAAGGGCGGCAGAAACGAAATAGCATGCCTTCATGGTCTACTTCCTCCCATCACGATGAAGCCGACCGGCCCTCCACGATCGATCATCGGCAAGACGAACATTAGGAAGATGAGCATGATCGGCAAGAGGCCATTGCGCATTTCATGGCCGAAGCGGCGCACTTTGGCGCCATTACGCGGACAATGCAGACACAGACCGAGATACAGGAATGGCGACGGCGAACGCGCGCTGCAACTCCTTCAACAGGTCGAGCACCACGGCCTGCCGTCGCGGTTTTCGTTGCCGCCGGCTATCTGGCCGCCGGCCTCTGACTGTGTTGGCGGGCATAGGCAACACAGGCATCCACCGTGCTGACGCACAGCGCGTCGCGCCTGTTCGGCAGATTGTTGTCGCCGGCGTAGGCGACTTCGGCAACGCGGCCGTCGACCATGCGGATTTGCGTATCGCAATAACCGCCGGGAGCGACATTGACGGAACCGCCGACCGCCGGGATCGCGCCGACCGCCAGGGTTGGAACGACAATGCTTAGATTGCCGCGCTGAACGATGCGCTTGTAGGTCCAAATCTGGCCCGAGCGGCCAGCGTCCGCGGTGGCGGTCGGAAACCCGGCGCACATTCGAACGTCGGCTTCGCTGAGACCGACCATCTCCTTGCGGGCCGCCGACGCTGTGGGGTCAGCCTTGGCCATGCGTGACGTATCGTCGGGAACGACGCAGGAAGACAGGATACCGGCGAAGAGAACAGGAATGGCGAGCTTTCGAATCGAGGAAAATGTCATACCGACTGTCGGATTTGCATGGCCCCCGCCGCTTCTTTACCTAGGCAAACAGGCTATCGGATCAACCCGTGCAGCTTCACGAAAAAGTTGCCATGGCTGGATCATGGCCGGCCACTGGGACGTGCGCCGGGGTGGTGGTCGGAAACCGGACGTGAGCCGCAAGGGTCGCATCCATGATCATCCGGTCACCGCCCCCGCAACTGCTTCCGCCACCAGCGGCCGGGCGTCTCCCACTCGTGCGAAAGAATCGTAAAAGGCGGCGGGTCGTCGATGCTGTGTGCACCGCTGCGGTCGGCCGAAGCCGTCCTGTTCTCTCTTCGTTGAAATTTTTGAGAGAATATTCCTGGCTGTGGTGGGAACGGCGAAATGCGTTCTTTGATATAATCGATAGAATTTATGACGATGCGACCAAGGCTTAGGCAGTCCGCCTGGCCGCGATGACTTCACAACCGCAGAGATCAATCATGACCGACTTCAAAAACACTTCGCCCTCTTCCCTCTGGTCACCCCTAAGCCGGCGCAGTGGCCTTGCTCTGCTGTTTGCCTCGGCCGTCGCGATTGGCAGCCTGTTGGCGCCCGGCGCGTCGTTCGCCGAAGACAAGAAGGCGATCAAGGTCGGCATCATCAGCGGCGAAGACGAGGATGTGTGGCGGGTCGTCGTCGCCCAGGCTGCCGAAAAGGGCCTCGCCATCGAGACCGTGGTGTTCAACGACTACACCCAACCCAACGAGGCGCTGGAGCGTGGCGAGATCGACGCCAACGCCTTCCAGCACCAGCCCTATCTCGACAACCAGATCAAGACTCAAGGGTATCACATCGTCCGCGTCGGCTACACCGGCGTATGGCCGATCGGTCTCTACTCGAAGAAGTACACCAAGGTCGCCGAGCTGCCCGAGGGCGCGGTCATCGGCGTTCCGAACGACCCCTCCAATGAAGGCCGGGCGCTGCGCGTCTTGCAGAATGAAGGCGTGGTCAAGCTGAAAGACGCCACCGGCATCTTGGCCACCACTGCCGACATCGCGGAAAATCCCAAGAAGGTCCAAATCAAGGAGTTGGACGCAGGCATCGTTGGACGCTCGGTTGAGGATCTCGACGCTGCCGTGGTCAACACCGATTGGGCGCTAAAAAGCGGCCTGACGCCGGAAAACCGCATCGCGCAGGAGCCCATTGCCGACAATCCGTACCGCAACTTCATCGCGGTGAAGTCCGGCAACGAGAACGAGGCCTGGGTGAAAACGCTGGTGGCTTCGTACCAGAACGAGGCGGTGAAAGCCGAGTTCAACAAGGTCTACAAGGGCACCGGCCTCAGCGCCTATTGAGGACATACAGGCGCTCAAGCGTCTGCTTTGACAGCAAGGCGGTCCGCGCCACGCGCGGGCCGCACTCGTATTTTCAGGATCCGCCCATGAACCAGCACTTTACCTCGACCGTCGAGACCGCGGAGCAGGCCGGCGCAACACAGCAAGATGTCGTGCGCCTTGTCGAGCTTAAACGCCGCTTCGGTGTCACGGCAGCGCTCGACGGCATCTCGCTGACGGTGCGCAAGGGCGAGATCCTCGGCATTATCGGTCGCAGCGGCGCCGGCAAGTCGACGCTGATCCGCTGCCTGAACGGCCTGGAGCGACCCGATTCCGGCGGCGTGTTCATCGAGGGCCGCGAGATCAGCCGGCTCGGCGAGCGCGACCTGCAGCCACTGCGCCGGCGCATCGGCATGATCTTCCAGCATTTCAACCTGCTGTCGGCCAAGACCGTCGAGGACAATGTGGCGCTGCCGCTCAAGATCGAAGGCCGCCCAAAGGCCGAGCGGCTGACACGCGCGGCCGAACTGCTCGATCTCGTCGGCCTGTCGGAGAAAGCCAAAGCCTATCCGGCCTCGCTGTCGGGCGGCCAGAAGCAGCGCGTCGGCATCGCCAGGGCGCTTGCGGCACGGCCCGCGCTGCTTTTGTCGGATGAAGCCACTTCGGCGCTCGATCCGGAGACGACGCGGTCGATCCTTGCCCTGCTGAAGGACATCAACCGCCGGCTTGGGCTGACCATCCTTTTGATCACCCACGAAATGGAGGTGATCCGTTCAATCGCCAACCGGGTGGCGGTGATCGAGGCTGGGCGCATCGTCGAGGAAGGGCCGGTCTGGTCGGTGTTTGCCGACCCGCGCTCCGAGATTACGCGGAGCCTGCTCGGCGCCATCCGGCCGCAGCTTCCGGCCGAACTGGCGGCCCGGCTACTGCCGGCAGCCGGCGCGGAGACGATCCTGCGCGTCGATGTGGCCGGCGAAGCGGCAAGCGGCCCGCTGTTGTCCGACCTTGCCACGGCTGTTCCAGGTGCCTTCCGCCTCGTCCATGGCGGCATCGACCACATCCAGCAGCAGCCGGTCGGGACGCTGTTCCTTTCGGTTCCCGGCAGCGATGCAAATCATCTCGCCGACATCATCACATTCCTGAAGACCCGCCAGGCGCGGGTGGAGGTGCTTGGCCATGTCGCCAATCCTGTTTGAGCTTCTGCTGCGTTCGATCTGGGAGACTGTGCTGATGACGGCCGCCTCCGGCCTCATCTCGCTGGTCTTCGGCCTGCCGCTCGGCCTGGCCTTGATTGCCACCGAACGCGGCGGCATTGCCGAAAGCCTGTGGGTGAATCGCGCGCTGGGTGCCGTCATCAACGGCTTCCGCTCGGTGCCCTTCATCATCCTTCTGGTGGCGCTGATCCCGGTGACACGACTGATCGTGGGCACCTCGATCGGCACATGGGCGGCGATCGTGCCGCTGTCGATCGCCGCCACGCCCTATTACGCGCGCATCGCAGAAGTGCCGCTGCGCGAGGTCGATCATGGTTTGATCGAAGCGGCCCGCGCCATGGGCGGCAATCGCTGGACGATCATCCGCGAGGTGCTAGTGCCCGAAGCCCTGCCCGGCATCGTCGCCGGCTTCACCGTGACGCTGGTGACCCTGATCGGCGCCTCGGCCATGGCCGGCGCCATCGGCGCCGGCGGCCTCGGCGACCTCGCCATCCGCTACGGCTACCAACGTTTTGAGACGTCAGTCATGATCGCCGTGGTCATCGTACTGATCATCCTGGTCTGCGGCATCCAGTGGGTGGGGGACAGGCTTGTGGCGCGGCTGGATCGGCGGGGGTAAGCGGAGCCGGTAGTTGGGATTGGCCGAGGCTTCCCCAACTTCGTCGTCCACGGGCGGAGCAGCCGCGAAGCGGCGTCGCGGCATCCGGCCCTTTGATGTCCATCTCGTTTCCGTCTCCGCCGCGCGCCTTGAAGCCCGCAGACTTCTTGCGCTCAACGGCGATCTCGAACATCCGTCTTTTCGGTCGTTTCGCTGTTAGCGGGCACGCTGCTTGTCCGTCGCCTTCCGGTCGACCGCGAGCTCGCCCACCGACAGGACGACGCCGAATTTTTCGCTGGCTTCCGCAGGCGTATAATATCCCAGCGCCACATCGCGCAGCACCAGATCGGCATCCCGCTCGCGCGGATCGCCATAGCCGCCGCCTCCCGGCGTGCCGACCCTGACCCGATCTCCCGCTTTCAGCGCGATGTCCTGCTCCTTGGACAGATGCAGTGGTACATGTTCCTCGCCATTGCGGAAAACGGTAACGGTGTTGACCGCGCCGTCCTCACCGCCGAGTGCGCCTTGCGGGCCGAAACGGCCGTGATCCATGACGAAGGAGGCGCGCGCGTCGCCGCGCAGGATCTCAACCTCATAAGCTAGGCCAAAGCCGCCGCGATGCTTGCCGGCGCCGCCCGAGCCTTCGCGCAAGGCATAGTGGCGGTAGAGCACCGGGAATGCCTGTTCCATGATCTCGACCGGCGGCGACTTGGAGATGCCGATGGTCGAGCAGCCATTGGTCAAGCCGTCATGACTTGAATTGCCGCCATAGCCGCCGCCGGAGATCTGGTACATGACGTAGTCGCGGCCGCGCGCCGGGTCGTTGCCGCCGAGCGCGAAATTGCCGCTGGAGCCGGCCGGGGCCGCCGTCACCTTGTCCGGCACTGCCTGCACCATGGCCGCGAACACCGCCTCGGCGATGCGCTGCGACACTTCGGCGGCGCAACCCGATACGGGTCGCGGGTATTTCGCGTCGAGGAAAGTGCCTTCCGGGCGCTTGACGATCAGCGGTTCAAACGCGCCGGCGCTGATCGGCACATCGGGGAAAATGTGGCGCATGGCGAGATAGACCGACGACAGGGTCGTCGCCAGCACGCTGTTCATCGGCCCGGCGCACGGTTTCGACGAGCCGGAGAAATCGAAGGTCAGCGTATCGCCCTGCTTCTCGATGGCGAGCGCGATGGTCAGCGGCTCGTTGACCACCCCGTCGGAGTCGACGAACGCCTCGGAACTGTAGGTGCCGTCGGGGATGGCCACTATGTTGGCACGCATCTGCTCGGCGGCGCGGCGACGCAATTCGGCGATCGCCTCGACAACAGTTTCGTCGCCGTAACGATCCAGGATTCCGTTGAGCCGGTCCTGGCCGATCAGCAGCGCTGCGGCCTGGGCCCTGATGTCGCCGATGCGCTGGTCGGCGACGCGGATGTTGTTGCAGATAATGGCGTAGATCTCCGCGTCGAGCACGCCCTTCTTGAACAGCTTGACCGGCGGCAGCCGCAGCCCTTCCTGCTCGACTGCCGTTGCCGATGCGGAAAACCCGCCCGGCACGGAGCCGCCAATGTCGGGCCAGTGGCCGGTGTTGGACAGCCAGCAGAATATCTTGCCATTGCGATAGACCGGCATGGCAAAGCGCACATCCATCAGATGGGTGCCGCCGAGATACGGATCGTTGACGATGTAGATGTCGCCTGGGTCCGGGGCCAAGCAGCGGCCATCGGCGATCATCTCGATCACCGTCCTGGTCGAATACTGCATGACACCCACGAACACCGGCAGGCCCTGGCTGCCTTGCGCGATCAGCGAACCGTCGACGGCCGAATAGATGCCATCGGAGCGGTCGTTGGCCTCGGCGATCACAGGCGAGAAGGCGGCGCGCGAAAAGGTCAGGTCCATCTCGTCGCAGACCTGCTGCAACGCTGCCTGGAGGACCGAAAGGGTGATGGCGTCGAGTTTTGCCATATCAGGCCTCGCCAATGTCGATGATGATGTTGCCGTCGGCGTCGCAGCGGGCGCGGTCGCCGGGTTCGAGCACAGTGGTGGCATCCATCTGTTCGAGGATTGCCGGTCCTTCGATGATCGCATCTAACGGCAGTTTTTCGCGTGCGTATACCGGCGTGTCGTGCCAGCGGCCGGCATACCAGACCGGCCGGATTTCGCGTCGCGCCTCGTCGAGTGTCTTGGTGCGCCCCGCCGGATCGATCAACCGCGACAGATCGATCGCCGGCCTGACGCCGGTCACCGAGGTGTTGAGATTGACGAGATTGGCGCGGATTTCCGGCAGTTCGACTTTGAAGCGGGCGAAATAGGCCTTTTCGAAAAGCTGCTGCAGCGTTGCCCGCGTCACCGATGACGACGGCAGCGCCACGTTGATGATGTGGGTCTGGCCGACGAACTGCATGTCGGCCGAATGGGTGACGCGGATCGTCTCCGGCTTCACCGCTTCCTTGCCGATCAGCTCTTCGCCTTCGTTTCGGTGCCGTTCCAATAGGTTGTGAAGCTGAACTTCGTCGAGCACCGCGACAGGCTGATTGATCGTGTTGACGAAGTCATGGCGCAGATCGGCAACGACGCAGCCGAGCGCGTTGGTTATGCCGGGACGCGCGGGCACCAGTACCTTGGGCAGGCCGAGTTCACGCGCAAGGGCTGTCGCATGCAGCGGACCCGCCCCGCCAAAAGCGAACAGCGCGAAGTCGCGCGGGTCGTGGCCGCGCGACACGGAGACCATGCGGATGGCGCCGGCCATCTTCATGTTGCCGAGCCGCAGCACCGCACCAGCCGCCTCGACCCCGGACAGGCCGGTCGCCTTGCCTATCTTGTCCTCGAATATGCCGGTGACGCGCTCTGATGTGACCGGGTTTTCGACCGCCAGCAATTTCTTCGGCGCCAACCGGCCGAGCACCAGATTGGCGTCGGTGATGGTCGGCTCCAAGCCGCCGCGTCCATAGCAGATCGGGCCCGGATTGGCGCCGGCACTTTCCGGGCCGATCTGGATCAGGCCGGCCGCATCGACGCGCGCGATCGAGCCGCCGCCGGCGCCGACCGTGTGCACCGCCACCATCGGCACATGGATCGGCATCGCATATTCGATCTCGATCTCGTTCGAGACAGCCGGCTCGGCATTGCGGATCAGCGCCACGTCGGTCGAGGTGCCGCCCATGTCGTAAGTGACGAGGTTTTCGAAGCCGGCGCGCTTGCCCGTATAGGCGGCGGCGATGACGCCCGAGGCCGGACCGGACATGACGGTCTTGGCCGATTCACGTGTGACGAAGCGGGCCGAGATCATGCCGCCATTGCCGTTCATGATCAGGAAGTCGCGGGCATAGCCTTTTGCCCCCAGTTCCTTGCGCAGCCGCTCGACATAGCGCTCGAGGATCGGCTGTACCGAGGCGTTGACCGAGGCGGTGACGCCGCGCTCGAATTCGCGCGCTTCCGACAGCAGCGCATGGCCCGCCGTGATGTAGCTGTTCGGCCAGAATTCGGCGGCGATTTCGGCGGCGCGGCGCTCATGCATCGGGTTGGCGTAGGAATGCAGAAAATGGATGACGAGGGATTCGCAGCCGGCCGCGATCAGCGTCTTCACGGCGTCACGCATCTCGGCCTCGTCGAGCGGCGTGCGTATCGCGCCCGACGCCTCGACGCGCTCCGAGACTTCGAGCCTGAGATTGCGCGGAATGATCGGCACGAAGCTGCCGGTCATGCCATAGGCCTGCGGCCGTGTCCGCCGGCCAAGCTCGATCACATCGCGAAAACCGCGCGTGGTGATCATGCCGGTTTTCGCCAGCCGGCGCTCGAGCACCGCATTGGTTGTGGTGGTCGTGCCGTGCACGATGAGGTCGATGCCGTCGATGGCAAATCCCGTGGCGCCGAGCGCCGAAACGACGCCGAAGGCCTGGTTGTCGACCGTGGTCGGGGTCTTGGCTAGATACACCCTGCCACCGTCGCGCCCGTCGATCAGGAGCAGATCGGTGAAGGTGCCGCCGACGTCGATACCGGCAACGACATTTCCCAGGGAATCATGCGCTTGCGCCGAAAAATTCTCTTCCATCATCGAAACCCGAAATGCGCGGACTACGGATATGCGTCAGTTTGGAAAGCTGTTTTAAGGGAGCATCTTGACGCAAATATCGTTTGTATACTAATAAATTCGGGACACAAGAGCTTGCCGCTTTGGAGTGTGCGAACAGCACGCCGGGACCTGAATGGTTCGGGCGCGCAGGTGAAGGTTTGGCGCCCGCATCCACAGTTGGGCCAGAAGGTTGGATTTGATGAACACCACATCCGCTCTCAACATCGCCGGCGCCCGCCCGCTGCAATTCCCGATTCCGGCCAATGTCTATGCCGAAACAGTCGTTTCGGTGAAGCACTACACCGATCGGCTGTTCTCGTTCCGCATCACCCGCCCGCAGTCGCTGCGCTTCCGCTCCGGCGAGTTCGTCATGATCGGCCTGCCCAATGCCGAGAAGCCGGTGTACCGCGCCTATTCGGTGGCCAGCCCGGCCTGGGACGAAGAGCTGGAATTCTTCTCGATCAAGGTGCCGGACGGCCCGCTGACCTCGGAATTGCAGAAGATCCAGGTCGGCGACACGGTCATCATGCGCCCGAAGTCGACCGGCACGCTGGTGATCGACGCGCTGACGCCCGCCAAGCGGCTGTTCATGATCTCGACCGGCACTGGCATCGCGCCCTTCGCCAGCCTGCTGCGCGATCCCGATACCTACGAGAAGTTCGATCAGCTGATCCTGACCCACACTTGCCGCGACAATGCCGAACTGACTTATGGGCAGGAGCTGGTGGCTGCACTGGAGAGCGACCCGTTGATCGGCGAGCTGACCGCCGGCCGCGTCACGCTCTACAATTCCACGACCCGCGAAGAATCGCCGCGCATGGGCCGCATCACGGCGCTGATCGGCTCCGGCAAGTTCTACAGCGATCTCGGCATCGACAAGCTCAATCCGGAAACCGACCGCATCATGATCTGCGGCTCGATGCACATGCTGAAGGATGTCAAGGAACTGGCCGAAAGCCTCGGCTTCGTCGAAGGCTCGCTGAGCCATCCGGCGACCTTCGTCGTCGAGCGCGCCTTCGTCGGCTAGCCCCGAGCCGGCGACATCTTAATTTTACATTTTGATCATGCGGTCAAAAATCAGCTGCTCCGGTAGCCTTTTTCAGCTATGACGGCCCAAAGGACTCGTGAAGTATAACTTCGCGGGCTATCTTCGTGCGTATCGTCCAAAAGAGTCGAGCGGTCTTGGAAAGCGATGCGCACCAAGGCATAAGCGCCCGCCGCTGAATGAAAGGGCAGGAGATGAGCAGCACAATCCGCGATGCCGATCTCGGCACCAAGGTGACACCGTTGCCCGCGCGTGCCGCCGCCAACACAGCCGTTCCGCCGGACCATCGGATCGCACGCAATCCCGGCATGAAGCTCGACCTCGGCTTCATGGAATCGGTGCGCAGCGTCAATCGCTCGGCGCTGGAGCGGCGCGTCGCCAGCCTGACCAAACGGCGCTCGATCAAGGCCGACAACCAGGCGGCTTGGCTGCTGCGCGCCGTTGCCTGCATGGATCTGACGACGCTGAATTCCAACGACACCGAGGAGCGCGTGCGCCGGCTCTGCGCCAAGGCGATCAACCCGTTCCGCCGCGACATCGCCGAGGGTCTCGGCATAGCCGACGAAAAGATCCACCCGGCCGCCGTCTGCGTCTACCATCCCTTCGTCGCCACCGCCGTCGAGGCCGTGCGCGGCACTGGCGTCCATGTCGCCGCGGTCTCGACCGCCTTTCCGCATGGCCTTGCGCCGCTGTCGACTCGCCTGCAGGAGATCGAGGCTTCGGTGCGCGACGGCGCCGACGAGATCGACGTCGTCATTCCGCGCGGCCTGGTGTTCAGTGCCAAGTGGCGGGAGCTCTACAATGAGATCGTGTCGATGCGCGCCGCCTGCGGTGACGCGCATCTGAAGGTCATCCTCGGCACGGGCGACCTCGCGACGCTGCGCAATGTCATGCTGGCCTCGATGGTGGCGATGATGGCCGGCGCCGACTTCATCAAGACGTCGACCGGCAAGGAAAGCGTCAACGCGACGCTGCCCGTCGGCCTCGCCATGGTGCGCGCCATCAGGGCCTATTTCGAGGAAACCGGCTATCTCATCGGCTTCAAGCCGGCCGGCGGCATTTCCACCGCCAAGGCTTCGCTCGACTGGCTGGTGCTGATGAAGGAAGAGCTCGGCCGGCCGTGGCTGGAACCGGACCTGTTCCGCTTCGGTGCGTCCAGCCTCTTGACAGATATCGAGCGTCAGCTCGAACATCATCTGACCGGTCACTATTCGGCCAATCATCGCCACGCAATGGCTTGAGCACCCCACCCCCGATCGGCCTTGCCCATCGACCCCTCCCTGCAGGGAGGGTGAAGGAGGCACCTGATGAACATTCTCGACCGCTATCACGCCATGGATTACGGCCCGGCGCCTGAAGCCCGCAACGAGGCCGATGCCTGGCTTGCCGCCCGCGACTTTTCCAAGGCGCTGTTCATCGATGGTACCTGGAAGGCCGCATCCGGCGGCAAGACTTTCGAGACCAGCGAGCCATCCTCCGGCAAGCTGCTGGCCAAAGTCTCCGACGCCAGGGCCACCGATATCGACGCGGCGGTTGCGGCGGCCGCCAAGGCGCTGCCCAAGTGGAGCGCCAGTTCAGGCTATGTCAGGGCGAATGTGCTTTATGCCATCGGCCGTGCCATGCAGCGCCATCAGCGCCTGTTCGCGGTGCTTGAGACAATCGACAATGGCAAGCCGATCCGCGAAAGCCGCGATATCGACGTGCCGCTGGCGATCCGTCATTTCATCCACCATGCCGGCTGGGCACAGGCGCTGGACAGGGATTTCCCCGGTCACAAGGGTGTCGGCGTCGTCGGCCAGATCATCCCGTGGAACTTTCCGCTGCTGATGCTGGCCTGGAAGATCGCGCCGGCGCTCGCCGCGGGTTGTACGGTGGTGCTGAAGCCGGCCGAGTTCACGCCGCTGACATCAATCCTGTTCGCCGAGATCTGCGAGCGCGCCGGCGTGCCGAAAGGCGTCGTCAACATCGTTCAGGGCGGCCCGGAAGCGGGCGCCGCCATCGTCAACCATCCCGGCGTCCAGAAGATCGCCTTCACCGGCTCATCCGAGGTCGGCAAGATCATCCGCAAGGCAACCGCCGGCTCGGGCAAGAAACTGTCGCTGGAACTCGGCGGCAAGTCGGCCTTCATCGTCTTCGAGGACGCCGATCTCGACAGCGCCGTCGAAGGCCTGGTCGACGGCATCTGGTTCAACCAGGGCCAGGTCTGCTGCGCCGGCTCGCGCCTGCTGGTCCAGGAAGGCATCGCCGACGCCCTGATCGCCAAGGTCAAGACGCGAATGAGCCGACTGCGCGTCGGCAGCCCGCTCGACAAGAACACCGATATCGGCCCGCTGGTCGATTTGACCCAGCTCGACCGGGTCAAGGGTCTGGTCGCCGAAGGCGCCAGACAAGGCGCCGTCTGCTGGCAGCCGGATGCGGCGCTGCCGTCCTCCGGCCATTATCACCTGCCGACACTCGCCACCGGTGTTTCGCCGGCTAATATTCTTGCTCAAGAGGAAGTGTTCGGCCCGGTGCTGGCCGCCATGACCTTCCGCAACACCGAGGAAGCAATCGAGCTCGCCAACAACACGCGCTACGGGCTCGCCGCCTCGGTATGGAGCGAGAACGTCAACCTCGCTTTGCATGTCGCGCCGCAACTGAAGGCCGGCGCCGTCTGGGTCAACGGCACCAATATGTTCGACGCCGCCTGTGGTTTTGGCGGCTACCGCGAGAGCGGTTTCGGCCGCGAGGGCGGGCGGGAAGGCATGTTCGAATATCTCACGGCGAAACTGCCGCTTGGCCCGGTGATCAAGCCGGCGGCGATCTCGGCGCAGCCTGTCGAGCAGGCGGACGGTTCGACCATCGACCGCACGGCGAAGCTGTTCATCGGCGGCAAGCAAATTCGGCCGGATGGCAATTACTCGCTTGCCATCGCCACCGCCAAGGGCAAGCTTGCCGGCGAGGTCGGCCTCGGCAGCCGCAAGGACATCCGCGATGCCGTTTCTGCGGCGCGGGCCTGCAAGGGCTGGCCGGATGCGACCGCCTATAACAGGTCCCAGGTGCTTTATTATCTGGCTGAAAATCTTTCCGGCCGTGCCGACGAGTTCTCGGCGCGCCTCGTTCAGCTCACGGGCGTCACCGCCAAGGCCGCGCGCGAGGAGGTCGACCGGTCGATCGAGCGGCTGTTCCTCTATGCCGGCCTTGCCGACAAGTTCGAGGGCCGCGTGCACCAGCCGCCGGCGCGTGCCGTGACACTGGCCCTGCACGAGCCGGTCGGCGTTGTCGGCATCGTCGCGCCTGACACCTCACCGCTGCTCGGCCTGATCTCGCTGGTCGCACCGGCGCTGGCCATGGGCAACACCGTGGTCGCGGTGCCTTCGGAAAAATATCCGCTGCTGGCCACGGACCTCTATCAGGTCATCGAATATTCCGACGTTCCGGCCGGCGCCATCAACATCGTCACCGGCCGCGCGGCGGAACTTGCCGGCGTGCTGGCCAAGCACGACGACGTCGACGGGCTGTGGGTGTTCGCCGACGCCGAGACCTGCGCCAAGGCGGAGGCCGAATCCATCGGCAACCTCAAGCGCGTCTGGAGCAGCAATGGCCGCAGCCTCGACTGGGCGTCCGACGAGGCCGCCGGCGACGCTTTCCTGCGCCGCGCCGTCGAGGTGAAGAATGTCTGGGTGCCTTACGGGGATTGAGCCACGTGGCTATCCGCGATGGTGATCGTGTTCGGGCTTGACGCCCGGATGTATGTTCTTTAACGAGAAAAAACATTTTTATCTGTGGGTTGATGACGCGCAGGCCGCATGATGATGCCTGACTGGCACATGACGCCCCGGCCGGCTGCCGATAGACCCTAACGATGCCAAGCGGACGAGGAGAACAGCATGGCGGATCTGGCAGGCAAGGTCGTTGTCATCACGGCAGCGGCGCAAGGCATCGGCAAGGCGAGCGCGCTGGCCTTCGCCAAGGCAGGCGCCGTGGTCCATGCCACAGACATCAACGAAGCGCTGCTGGCTGAGCTCGCCAAGACCTCCGGCATCAAGACCCGCAAGCTGGACGTGCTCAATGACGAGGCCGTCAACGCGGCCTTTGCCGAGATCGGCATCGTCGACGTTCTGTTCAATTGCGCCGGCTTCGTTCATTCTGGCTCGATCCTGGAGATGAAGGACGCCGATCTCGATTTCGCCTTCAACCTCAATGTCCGCGCCATGATCCGCACCGTGCGGGCCGTGCTGCCCGGCATGCTGGAGCGCGGCGACGGGTCGATCATCAACATGTCCTCGGTCGCCGGCGCCGGCAAAGGCGTGCCCAACCGCTTCGCCTATGGCGTCACCAAGGCCGCCGTCATCGGCCTGACCAAGGCGATCGCCGCTGACTATGTCGGCAAGGGCATACGCTGCAACGCCATTTGCCCCGGCACGGTCGAGAGCCCGTCGCTGCAGGACCGCATGCACGCGCAGGGCGATTACGATGCCGCCCGCGCCGCCTTTATCGCCCGCCAGCCGATGGGCCGGCTCGGCACGCCGGAGGAAATCGCCGATCTCGCCGTTTATCTGGCGGGCGCCACCTATACGTCCGGACAGGCCTACAATATCGACGGCGGCTGGTCGATCTAGTGTGCTCTCCCTAGCGGAAAGGCAGGTTGCTTCCGCGCTTGCCGGGCCACCATCCACTGGCTAGGTTCCGCCGGCCCTGGAACCACGTCGTCGCAGCGACGGAGCGAATTGTAATCGGCCGATGGCCGCAATCAGGAGAAGTATCTAGATGAAACTGCTGCGCTATGGCGAGGTGGGAAGCGAGCGCCCAGGTCTGCTCGATACGGATGGCACCATCCGCGATCTCTCCGCTCATGTGACCGACATCAGTGGCAAGGCGCTGGACCCGGCATTGCTGGCTGATCTGGCCAAGCTCGATCCGAAGTCGCTGCCGGCGGTTTCCGGCAGCCCGCGCCTCGGCGCCTGCGTCGCCGGCACGGGGAAGTTCATTTGCATCGGCCTCAACTATTCCGACCACGCCGCCGAAACCGGCGCCACCGTGCCGCCGGAACCGATCATCTTCATGAAGGCAAGCTCGGCCATTGTCGGGCCGGATGACGACGTGCTGATCCCGCGCGGCTCAGACAAGACCGATTGGGAAGTCGAACTGGCCGTGGTCATCGGCAGAAAAGCCAAATATGTCAGCGAAGCCGACGCCCTGGATTATGTTGCCGGCTATAGCGTTGCTCACGATGTGTCGGAACGCGCCTTCCAGGCCGAGCGGCAGGGCCAGTGGACCAAGGGAAAGTCCTGCGACACCTTCGGCCCGACCGGCCCATGGCTGGTAACCAAGGACGAGATCGCCGATCCGCAGAACCTGAAGATGTGGCTGACGGTCAACGGCAAGACGATGCAAAACGGCTCGACCAGGACCATGGTCTACGGCGTCAAGTATCTGGTGTCCTATCTCAGCCAGTTCATGTCGCTGCACCCCGGCGACATCATCTCGACCGGCACGCCGCCCGGCGTTGGCCTCGGCATGAAGCCGCCGGTATTCCTCAAGGCTGGTGATGTGGTGGAGCTCGGCATCGAAGGGCTCGGCCAGCAGAAGCAGACGTTCAAGGCGGACGTGTAGAGGTTGCGCTGCCCCCTCATCCGGCCGCTTCGCGGCCACCTTCTCCCCGCTGGGGAGAAGAGGTGAGCGTCGGCGCTGACAATCTCCTCTCCCCTCGGGGAGAGGTCAGCCGAGCGAAGCGGAGGCTGGGTGAGGGGGCTGCGCCCGCCTACTTCAGCACCTTCCCATCCGCGCCAAACCGATAGGTCTTGGCCGGATCCGGCGTCGCGTAGAGCGTCGCGCCTGGCTCTGCATCATAGACGCCGAAAATGCGCACGGTGATCAGCCCGGCCTTCTCGCAGTCGAGATAGAGATTGGTGTCGGCGCCGAGATGCTCGGCATGGACGACCGTTCCCTTCCATGCACCCACCTTCGGATCGACGGTCAGGTGTTCCGGGCGCACGCCAATGGTCTTGGCGGTTTCTCCGAGCCTCGCGCCGTCGACGAAGTTCATCTTCGGCGAGCCTATGAAGCCGGCGACGAACTCATTCGCCGGCGAATTGTAGAGCTCCATCGGGCCGCCGATCTGCTCGATCCTGCCGGCATTGAGCACGACGATCTTGTCGGCCAGCGTCATCGCCTCGACCTGGTCGTGGGTGACGTAAATCATGGTCGCCTTCAGCCGGCGGTGCAGCTGCGCGATCTCCAGGCGCGTGTTGACGCGCAGCGCGGCATCGAGGTTGGAAAGAGGCTCGTCGAACAGGAACAGCTTCGGCTCGCGCACCACGGCGCGACCGATGGCGACGCGCTGGCGCTGACCGCCGGAGAGTTCCGCCGGCCGCCTCTCGAGATAGGGCTCCAGCGACAGCATCGACGAGGCGATGCCGATACGGCGATCGATCTCGGCCGCCGGCGTGCCGGCCTGCTTGAGGCCGAGGCCCATATTGTTCTTCACCGTCAGATGCGGGTAAAGCGCGTAGGTCTGGAACACCATGGCAATGCCGCGCTTGGCCGGCGGAGTGACGGAGACATCCGCGCCGTCGATGACCACGCGGCCGGAGGTCGAATCCTCCAGTCCGGCGATGACCCTGAGCAAGGTCGACTTGCCGCAGCCGGACGGACCGACGAAGACGACGAACTCGCCATCGTTCACTTCGAGGTTGATGCCTTTCAGCACCTCGACCGGCCCGAAGGCCTTCTTCACGTTCTCGATGTTCAGCGAGCCCACGGCGATCCTCCGGATTGGAATGTGGGCGCGAATGCAACCCCTGACGGCAATTCTGCGGTCACAATCGCACCGCCTTTCCGCTGCGCACGCTCTCGTCGGCGGCAAGGCAGACGGCGAGCGACTTGACCGCGTCGTCCATATGTTTGGTCAGATCCAGGTCCTCGCGGATCGCCTTCAGCACGAAGGCCTGTTCAATGTCGCAGAGGTCCTGATGGCCGGGTTCGCCTGCCATCGACAACATTTCGTCCGGCCTGGCGAATTTGCCGTCCGGTCCGGTCGCGGCGCTGTGCAGGCGGATGGTCGATGTTTTGGTGTGGGTGTCGATATCATCCGACTTCACACCTTCCTTCATCACGATCGACACGCAGCCATTGGGAGAGATGACGTCCTTTACGAAGAAGGCCGTTTCCGAAATCATCGGACCCCAACCGGCCTCGTACCAGCCGACCGAGCCATCATCGAACAGCACCTGCAAATGGCCGTAATTGTACATGGAGGGCGCGACCTCCTCGGTCAGCCGCACGCCCATGCCGCGCACCTCGACCGGCCTGGCGTCGGTGATCTGCAGCATGACGTCGAGATAGTGGACGCCGCAGTCGACG
Organism: Mesorhizobium sp. M1050; assembly: GCF_040318715.1. Taxonomy (NCBI): domain Bacteria; kingdom Pseudomonadati; phylum Pseudomonadota; class Alphaproteobacteria; order Hyphomicrobiales; family Phyllobacteriaceae; genus Mesorhizobium; species Mesorhizobium sp. M1050. The sequence goes on from NZ_JAMYMV010000004.1 coordinate 120,413, forward strand.
ATCGGAGAGGTCGTCTGCATCAACTGCTTGTGCGTCTCCCAGGTGGACCCCGAGGATTGCTGGTTGAGGTTCATGCGGAACACGTAGGGGCCGCCCAGTTTCCGCGCTTCGGCGATCAGCCTGATCCAGGACGGATGATGGCGCAGGATGTAGCCGATCACCAGTTTCTTGCCATTGGCCTTGGCCGCCGCGACGACGCGCTCGGCATCGGCCACGGTCGTCGCCAGCGGCTTTTCGACGAAGACATGGCAACCGGCCTCCAACGCCCTCACCGCATAGTCGGCATGGCTGTCGGAATAGGTGGCGATGCAGGCGACATCGGGCTTTTCGTCACGCAGGGCATCATCGAAGGAACGCCTGATGCCGTAGCCGGACAGCCCTCCCGGCAACGGCACGTCGGAACGGTTGATGAGTGCTGCGATCTGAAAGCCCGGATTGGTGTGATAGGCCAGCGCATGGCTGCGGCCCATATTGCCGAGGCCGGCGACAACAACGCGCAGGGGTTCAGCCATTGCAATCTGCCTTTTCTTGCATGCGGGCTTTGAGAGCCACCATCACATGTGGCTCGCATTCATCTGCGACCTGCAGAGAAGTCAGTTCGTTTTCGCAACGCGCCAATAGCCCAAAGCCGTAAGTCTCTATGCCGCCCTTGATAAGCGGCAGCCTATGATCGTCGGGCAGTGGGTACTCAAGATTGAGCGCCTGGGTGAACGCCTTCGACTGGTTGTCTTCCATCTGGGAATCAACGCGCCAACGGACGTGACAGTTGTATTCCTTCGGCCGGCGTTCCGGCCCGAGTCGCTTAAACCAGACAGCGGAATTGACATAGAATTGCGGCCCCCAGGACGACTTCTGAAGGTTCAGCAAGCAGATCGTCTCCGGCCACTCCCTGTAGAAATTCGTGGCGCGGACGCCCCGAAAGCCATAGCGGCTCGCTGTCTCGGCAAGGCTCTGGACGATAATGTCTCGACCCTCGCTCACTTGACGGCTCCAGACGTGATGCCGCGGATCAGCTGCCGCGAGAAGATGACGTAGAGGATCAGCACCGGCATGATCGCCAGCGACAGTGCGGCCAGGATGGCGTTCCAGTTGGTGACGAACTGGCCAAGGAACAATTGCGCGCCGAGCGTCACCGTCTTGGTCTCTTCGGACGGCGCCAGGATCAGCGGGAACCACAGGTCGTTCCAGATCGGGATCATGGTGAAGACGGCGACGGTTGCCATCGATGGCCTGACCAGCGGCAGCACCAGGCGGAAGAAGATGGTGTATTCGGACAGGCCGTCGATGCGGCCGGCATTCTTCAAATCGTCGGAGACCTGCTTCATAAATTCCGACAGGATGAAGATGGCGAGCGGCAGGCCTTGAGCGGTGTAGACCAGGATCAGCGCCGTCAGCGTGTTGACCAGCCCGCTTGCCACCATCAATTGCAGGATGGCGACGGTGCCGAGGCGGATCGGGATCATGATGCCGAGAGCCAGATAGAGCCCCATCAGCGAATTGCCGCGAAAGCGGTATTCCGACAGCGCAAACGCCGCCATGGCGCCGAACAGCAGCACGAAGAACAACGACGCGACGGTGACGACGAGGCTGTTCTGGAAATAGTGAATGAAGTCGCCTTGGCCGATCACGGTCGTGTAGCCGATCAGGTCGAACGTCCCGGGCGTAGGCGGAGTCAGCGGCGCGCCGAAGATGCCCGCGCGGGACTTGAACGAGTTCATGATGACCAGGATCACCGGAAACAGCGCGATCACCGTGTAGGTCAGCAGGATCGCGTGGGCGCCGATGGTGCGGGGCGCGGAACGGGTGGCGGTGCTCATTGGAGCGTCTCCTGACGAGCTGCAATTTCTAAGAGCGGCGCCCAGGCACCCCCCTCTGCCCTGCCGGGCATCTCCCCCGCAAGGGGGGAGATTGGCGGCGTTGGCCTTACCGCACATCTTGCAACGCTGACGATTGGCGAAGGCCGAAGTGACATCTGATCTCCCCCCTTGCGGGGGAGATGGCCGGCAGGCCAGAGGGGGGTGTTCAAGCTCGACATCTCGCCCCCTCAGAACTGGTAGCGACGCAGGCGCGTCTGCACGAGGAAGAGGTAGACGCAGACGCCGCCGAGGATGATCAGGAACATCATCGTGGCGATCGCAGCGCCCATGTTGGGGTCGCCGACCTGCAGCTGGAAGCCGAAGAAGGCGCGATAGAGGAAGGTGCCGAGAATGTCGGTCGAATAGTTCGGCCCGGCGAGCGCCCCTTGCGCGGTGTAGATCAGGTCGAAGGCGTTGAAATTGCCGACGAAGGTGAGGATCGAAATGATGCCGATCGACGGCAGGATCAGCGGCAGCTTGATCTTCCAGAATTGCGACAGGCCGGTGATGCCGTCGCATTCGGCGGCTTCGATCACCTCTTCGGGGATCGACAGCAGGGCGGCGTAGATCAGCATCATCGGGATGCCGACGAACTGCCAGACCGAGATCAGGCTGAGCGCGGTCAGCGCATATTGCTCCTTGCCCAGCCAAGGCGTGAACAGGCTTTTCAGGCCGAAAAGGTCCATCAGATGTGGCGCCACGCCCCATAGCGGAGACAGGATCAGCTTCCAGGCGAAGCCGACGATAACGAAGGACAGAATGGTCGGCACGAAGATCGCCGTGCGGTAGAAGGCCGCGAATCTCAGTCTCGGGCTGGACAGCATGGCGGCCAGCATGACGCCGATCGGGTTCTGCACGAGCATGTGGATGATGAAGAACCAGGTATTGTTCCTGAGCGCGTTCCAGAAACCTACCGACCAGTTGGGATCGCCAAACAGGGCGCGGAAGTTCTGCAGCCCGACGAAAACCTGGTGCTGCTCGATGTTGCGGAACAGCGACAGCTGCAGCGTGCCGGCGAGCGGCAGGATCATGATCGCCGTGTAAACGAGCACCGCCGGCGCCAGGAAGATGCCGATGTGCCAGCGGAACGGTCGTTTCGGTCTGATGTCTGCGGCCATGAGTTCGGTCCCCGCCGATCAGGTTGGCAAATGCCGCCAAAGGCGCGGCGCCTCTCTCCCCTCGAGGGGAGGGTGCCTCGCGAAGCGAGGCGGGTGGGGTCGGTCAAGGCAGTGCGCCATCGACATTTGACCGTGCTTTCAAGCAACGATCAAGTCGCGGCTGCCTCCACCGACCCCCTCTGTCGCCTTCGGCGACATCTCCCCCTTGAGGGGGGAGATAAGCAGCGCTCAGCCTGAGCTCTTACTTGGCCGGCTTGTACCAGCTGTCGAGACCGGCCTGCAGCTTCTTGGCCGCGGCTTCCGGCGTATCGGTGCCGTTGATGACGTTGGCCGATTCAACCCAGGTCTCGTTTTCGAGATTCGGCGTGCCGCGCGACAGGATTTGATAGGTCGAGCGGATCGTCGACTTGCACTTGCCGCGCCAGGAGACGAATTCCTGCGCCAGCGGGTCTGCCATCTTCACCGGAGCGGAGTTCAGGCTGAAGAAGCCTGGCAGCGCGTTGGCGTAGATGGTGGCGAAGTCCGGCGAAGCGACCCAGGACAGGAATGTCTTGGCCGCATCGGCGTTCTTCGAAGCTGCGTTCAGGCCCATGCCGATGTCGGTATGGTCAGAGATGTAGCAGGTGTCGCCGGCCTTCTCGACCGGAGGCGGGAAGGCGCCCATCTTGAACTGGGCCTGCGTGTTGAACAGGCCGATTTCCCACGAGCCGGCCGGGTAGATGGCGGCGCGGCCGAGCGTGAAAAGGTTCTGGCTGTCCGGGTAGGTCTGCGCTTCAAACCCATCGCCGAGATAAGGCTTCCACTTGGCCAATTCCTCAAACGGCGCGACCCAGTCCTTGTCGGTCAACTTCTGATCGCCCTTGATCAGCGCTGCGCGGCCGTCCTCGCCCTTCCAGTAGTTGGGGCCGATGTTCTGGTAGCCCATGGTCGCGGCTTCCCAGAGATCCTTGGTGCCCATCGCCATCGGGATGTAGGTGCCGTCGGCCTTGATCTTGTCGAGCGCGGCGAAGAACTCGGCGCGGGTCTCCGGCACCTTGATGCCGAGCTTGTCGAAAGCATCCTTGTTGTAGATGAAGCCGTGGATGACCGAGGCCATCGGCACGCAGAAGCTCACCTTGCCGTCGTCTGTCTGCCAGGCGGATTTGGCCACAGGAGAGAAGTTTTCCATGCCCGGCAGCGCCGAGAGATCGGCAAGGTTGCCCTTCTTGAACAGTTCAAGCGACTTGTCGAACGGGCGGCAGGTGATCAGGTCGCCCGCCGAGCCGGCGGCGAGCTTGGCGCCGAGTGCGGCGTCATATTCGGTCGGCGCCGACGGTGCGAACACCACTTTGATGCCCGGGTTCTTGGCTTCGAAAGCCGGGATCAGCTTGTCCTTCCAGATGGCAAGGTCGTCGCCGCGCCAGCTTTCGATGTTGAGCGTTACGTCGCCGGCATAAGCGACCCCGGCCGAGCCGAGAATGCTGGTGCCCAGAAGCAGTGCCGTCAGTAGTTTCCTTGTCATGCTCAGTCTCCCTGTTGACCTTTTTCAGGTTCGGTTTTGATGAGAACAGAGGCTTTTGACCCCTTGCTCCCCTCTATAGCAGAAAGGGCCGGCCGCAGCTTCTGGCCAGCCTTTTCCAGTATCTTCAACGCCGCGTCGGCGCTGTCGGCGCCGGCGGCAAGCAGAATGGCGGTCTTGACCGCGCCGCCGCTCTTCTCGAGCAGACGGGCCGCTTCGTCCGTGCCGCGTCCGCTGACGGCGGCGACGATGCGTGCCGCGCGGTCGCGCAGCTTGATGTTGTCGGCCTTCAAATTGACCATGTAACCATCATGGACATGGCCGAGATGGACCGCTGTCAGCGTCGACAGCATGTTGAGCGCGATCTTCTGGGCCGTGCCGGCGCCCATGCGCGTCGAGCCGGCGATCAGCTCCGGCGGGGTTTCGAGCAGGATAGCGATTTCGGCCTGTCGCAGCAGGGCCGAGTCCCGGTTGTTGGCTATAGCGATTGTGGCCGCGCCCCGCAGCCGGGCGTCCTCGATGGCCCGCACTGCATAAGGTGTGGTGCCGCTGGCGGAGATGGCGATCAGGCAGTCGCCCTCGCCGATGCCGGCCTTGGCGACCGCTGCCGCAGCCTCCTCGGTGTCGTCTTCCGGTCCGCCGGCCAGCGTCCGAAAGGCCTCGTCACCGCCGGCGATCAGGATAGCGATGCGGTCGCGATGGATGCCGAAGGTGCCTGGCAACTCCAGCGCATCGGCCAGCGCCATCAGGCCCGAACTGCCGGCCGCCGCATAGGCAAGCTTGCCGCCGCCGTTCAGCCTGCCGGCAACGATTTCGGCCGCCCTGGCAATCGAAGGAATGGCATGGCGCACCACTTTCGCGGCTTCAATCTGCGCATCGGCCAAATAGGAAAGGATGGCGTTCGGAGTCTGGATATCCAGCCCCTCGGCATTTTTGTGAAGCGCTTCGGTGCGCGTTTCGGCCATCCCGGTTCCTCCAATACCAGAACAATACCAAAAAAATACCACTTGTCCACACGCATTAACGAACTCATGGGTCGGAAATCGGTGAAGTGACGGAATACCGTGGTTTTTCAATAAAATACGGCTTAATTTTTTTGACTCGGAAATTAACACTTGGCTATTGGTATTTTATTGGTATTATCCGCCGGGAGGAGAAATCGTGTGAATTTCGTGCTCGGAATCGATGGCGGCGGCACCAGCTGCCGGGCAGCCCTGGCGACAGCGGACGGTGCCATCATTGGCCGCGCCAAAAGCGGCGCTGCCAACATCCGCACCGATCTGACCGGCGCCCGGTCGAACATCGTCGAAGCGGCGCGGCAGGCGTTCATCGACGCCGGGCAGGACCCGGACCTGATCCCGCAGACACCGGCAATTCTTGGCCTCGCCGGCGCCAATGTCGGCACCTACCGGCAGCAGCTCGAAGCGATCCTGCCGTTCAGCATCAGCCGCGTCGAGACCGACGCCGAGATCGCGCTCGAAGGCGCTGTCGGCTCCGGTGACGGCGCCATGGCGATCCTCGGCACCGGCACCGCCTATATGGCGCGCAAGAACGGCAAGTCGCGCGCCATCGGCGGCTGGGGTTTCCAGGTCGGCGACCAAGGCAGCGGCGCCCGCATCGGCCGGGACCTGCTCGAGCAGACGCTGCTTGCTTATGATGGCGTTCGCGAGGATTCGCCATTGACGCAGAGCATGCTGGCCGTTTTCCGCAACAATCCGGAGGACGTGGTCGAATTCACCACCAATGCCAAGCCCGGCGATTTCGGCGGCTTCGCACCCAAGGTGTTCGAGCATGCCGCGAAGGGCGACAGCATCGCCAACTGGATCCTCGACAGGGCAGTCGCCGATGTCGAGGCCTCGCTCGGCGCGCTTGACCTTTCGGACGACGCGCCGCTGTGCCTGCTTGGCGGGCTGGCTCCGCTCTACGCGCCGCGCCTGTCGGCCCGCTACCGCGCGCTGCTGAAGCCGCCGCTCGACGACGCGCTGGGCGGCGCGGTGCAGATGGCAGTTCGTCTGTTCGCCAGGCCAGCGGAGGCGGCCCGATGAGCGAGGCCGCCGACCAGATATTCGCCATGCTGAAGCATCAGGCGCAGAGCGGCGCGCCGCTCTATCTGCAGCTTCGCAAGAGCATCGAGGATGCGGTCAATCGCGGCCTGATCGGGCCGGGCGACGCGCTGCCGTCCGAGCGCGACATCGCCACCAAGGCCGACATCTCGCGCGTCACCGTGCGCAAGGCGGTGCAGGACCTGGTCAAGGGCGGCATCCTGGTCCAGCGCCATGGTTCCGGCACGTTCGTTGCACCGCGCATGGAGCGCGTCGAGCAGTCGCTGTCGCGGCTGACCTCGTTTACAGAGGACATGGCGCGGCGCGGCATGGCGGTGCGTTCGGCCTGGCTCGACCGGGGTCTTTACGCGCCCTCGCCCGACGAGATGATGGTGCTCGGCCTGTCGTCGAACGAACTGGTGGCGCGGGTGGCGCGCCTGCGCATTGCCAACGACACGCCGCTGGCGATCGAACGCGCCTCGCTGTCGGCCAGCGTGCTGCCCGATCCGGCCGATATTGGCTCCTCGCTCTATGCGGCGCTGGAGTTGACCGGCAACCGGCCGGTGCGGGCGGTGCAGCGCATCTCCGCCGCCAATCTGGGCGACAGCGACGCACGCCTGCTCGAAGTGCCGCCAGGCATCGCCGGCCTGCACATCGAGCGCATTTCCTATCTGGCGAGCGGCAAGGTGATCGAATTCACCCGCTCTATCTATAGGGGCGACGCCTATGATTTCGTCGCCGAACTGCGGCTGACGGGGCCGAGTGAAGAGGGCCGACCATGAGTACAAAGCCAACCAAATCGACGAAGCCGACCTATATGCGGCGCGAGATCGAGGAGATCCCGCAAGCCGTAGCCCGCCTGCTCGAGGGCTCCGGCGCGGCACTGACCGAGGCCGGGCGCGGCATCCGCGAACGCGACCCGCAGTTTGTCGTCACGGTGGCGCGCGGCTCGTCCGACCATGCCGCCACCTTCATGAAGTATGCCGTCGAGCTGACCGCGGGCCTCGCAGTGGCATCGGTCGGACCGTCCATCGCCTCGATCTATGGGCGCAAGCTCAGGCTTGCCGGCTCGGCCTGCCTGGCGATCTCGCAGTCGGGCAAGAGCCCCGACATCGTGGCCATGGCCGAAACCGCGCGGGCCGGCGGCGCACTGACCATCGCCATCACCAACACCGCCGATTCGCCGCTGGCGCGTGCTTCGGATTACGCCATCGATATCCTGGCCGGCCCCGAGCGCAGCGTGGCGGCCACCAAGACCTTCATCAATTCCGCTGTGGCCGGTCTCGCGTTGATGGCGCATGCCACCGGTGACGATGCGCTGCTGGCAGCGCTTGCCCGCTTGCCGGAGCATTTCCGCAAAGCCATCGCCTGCAACTGGATGAGCGTGCTCGCCGAAACCATCGAGAAGCAGAAATCGCTGTTCATCCTCGGCCGCGGACCATCGGCGGCGATGGCCAACGAGGCGGCACTGAAATTCAAGGAGACCTGCGGCATGCATGCCGAGGCCTATAGCGCCGCCGAAGTCATGCATGGCCCGCTGGCGCTGATCGGCCCCGATTTTCCGGTGCTGGCGCTGGCCGCGCGCGATGCGTCCGAACCGTCCGTCGCCGAGGCCGCCGACGGCTTGGCAGCCAAGGGTGCGCCGGTGTTCGTCACCTCTGCACTTGCCCAGCATGCCGTGCGCCTGCCGCATGTCGCCACCGGCAATCCCCTGACCGACCCGCTGACGCTGATCGTTTCCTTCTACATGTTCGTCGAGTCCCTTGCCCGCCATCGCGGCCTCGACCCGGACACGCCGCGCAATCTTCGCAAGGTGACGGAGACAGTATGAGCGATCGCTTTGCCCTGACCGGTGCCCGGATTTTCGACGGCGACGATTGGCATGACGGCCACGCGCTGCTCGTACGCGACGGGTTGGTCGAGGCCATCCTGCCCACGGGCGCCATTGCCGCGGATGTCCGCGTCGTCGCGACCGGCGGTGGCGTGCTGGCGCCGGGTTTCGTCGATGTGCAGGTCAATGGCGGCGGCGGCGTCATGCTCAACGACCATCCCGATGTCGCGTCGCTCGAAACCATCTGCAAGGCACATGCGCCGTTCGGCACGACGGCGCTGCTGCCGACGTTGATCACTGATACGCCCGACATCACCGCCGCCGCGATTGCCGCCGGCGCGGCAGCGACGCTGCAGAAGGTTCCGGGTTTTCTCGGCCTGCATCTCGAAGGGCCGCATCTGTCGATCGCCCGCAAGGGTGCGCATGACCCGGCGCTGATCCGGCCGATGACGGACGACGACCAGGCAAGGCTGATCGCGGCGCGGCAAAAGCTGCCGGTGCTGCTCACCACCATAGCACCCGAATCCGTCGAGCCGGCGCGCGTCGCGGCACTCGCCAAGGCCGGAATCATCGTCAGCCTTGGCCATTCCGACACCGGCTATGCGGTGGCCAGCACCTTTGCCAAGGCCGGCGCCTCGATGGTCACCCATCTGTTCAACGCGATGAGCCAGATCGGCAACCGCGAGCCCGGGCTGGCAGGCGCGGCCATAGACATCGGCACATTGTCGGCCGGTCTCATCGCCGACGGCATCCATGTCGATCCCGCCACCATCAAGATCGCGCTGCGTGCGAAGCAAGGTCCCGGCAGGATCGTGCTGGTCAGCGACGCCATGGCGACAATCGGCACCGACATGACCTCATTCACGCTCAACGGCCGCACCATCTACCGCAGGGATGGCAGCCTGCGGCTTGCCGACGGAACGCTGGCGGGTGCCGATCTCGACATGATCTCGGCCGTTCGCTACGTCCACCGGGTTGTCGGGCTGGACCTGTCGGAAGCCTTGCGCATGGCCTCGCTCTATCCGGCGCAGGCGATCGGCCAGTCGCACCGGCTCGGCCGCTTCGCCAACGGCACGGCGGCGGATATCGTTTCGCTGTCGGACGAACTCGACATGAAGGGTGTCTGGATCGGTGGCGACAGGGTTTTTGGGGTTGGCGCCCCGGGCTGACCGACCGGCCGCGCAGCTCCAATTTCAGGCTGTGTAGAGATCCTTATATGTCTCGCGCAAAAGATTCTTCTGCACCTTGCCCATGGTGTTGCGCGGCAGTTCGTCGACGAAGATGATCCGCTTGGGGTGTTTGTATTTCGCCACGCGTTCGCCGATGGCGCCGAGAATTTCGGCTCCGGTGATCTGTGATGCCGGCGCCCGCACGACGACAGCGGTGACGCCTTCGCCGAAATCCGGATGGGCAACGCCGATGACGGCGCTTTCGCTGACCCCGTCAAGCGCGTCGATCTCGCTTTCGAGTTCCTTCGGATAGATGTTGTAGCCGCCGGAAATAATCAGGTCCTTGCCGCGGCCGACGATATGGACATAGCCGTCGCTATCGATGAGGCCGAGATCGCCGGTGATGAAGAAGCCGTCGGCGCGGAATTCCGCTTTGGTCTTCTCCGGCATGCGCCAATAGCCGCCGAAGACATTCGGGCCCTTCACCTCGATCATGCCCACCTCGCCTTGCGCAAGTGCTGCGCCGCTGTCGGGATCGGTGATGCGAAGCGTAACGCCGGGCAAGGGGAAACCGACCGTGCCGGCGCGCCGTTCGCCCTGATAGGGGTTCGAGGTGTTCATGTTGGTCTCGGTCATGCCGTAGCGCTCGAGAATCGCGTGGCCGGTGCGCTCGCGCCAGGCCCTGTGCGTCTCCGCCAGCAGCGGCGCCGAACCGGAAATGAACACACGGATGTTTTTCGCCGCCTCGCGGTCCAGTCCATCCTGCTGCAGCAGGCGCACATAGAAGGTCGGCACGCCCATCAGGACCGTGGCGCGGGGCAGCAGCGAGACGATGCGGGCCGGATCGAACTTCTGCTCGAACAGCATCGAAGCGCCGGCCATCAGGATGACATTGGTGGCGACGAACAGGCCATGCGTATGGAAGATCGGCAACGCGTGGATCAGCACGTCCTCTCCGGTGAAGCGCCAGTGCTCGACCAGCACGCGCGCGTTGGAGGCGAGGTTCTCGTGGCTGAGCATGGCGCCTTTCGAGCGGCCGGTCGTTCCCGACGTGTAGAGGATCGCCGCGAGATCGTCCGGCCCGCGAGCCACGTCATGAAAATCCATCGGCAGCCGCGAGGCCTGATCGGTGAGCGTTCCCTGGCCATCGCGGCCGAGCGTGACTGTGGCAGCGCCTGTTTTTTCCGCCAACGCTGCGATGTCGGCTGCCCTCGCGGGATCGCAGACGACCAGCCGTGGCTCGGCATCGCTGAAGAAATACTCCAGCTCAGTCAACGTGTAGGCGGTGTTGAGTGGCAGGAAGACGGCGCCGGCACGCAGACAGGCGAGATAGAGCAGAACCGCTTCGGAGCTCTTCTCGACCTGAACGGCTACCCGGTCGCCCGGTTCGACATCCAACTGCAAGAGCGCATGCGCGAGCTGGGCCGAGCGCTCCAGCATATAGCCATAGCTGAGTGAGCGGCCGTCATCGGTTTCCATCAGCAGGCGCCCAGGCACCGGCATCCGGGACCGGAACGCATCGAACAGATGATTGCTCATGAAGATTTCCCTGGGGTGGCGGAACGGCGGGCCTTGCACACCGCTCGGAACGGCATGACGTGGCGCAAAGAGTTCGCGGGTCTTGGCTGCGCCGTCAAGACCGCGGACAGGGGTTCGCGCCGGCCGCGCCATGCCGCTGGATGGCAGCGGTGAGCGTAAGGACCCGCGGGGAAAACGACCGCTATCGCCGAGCGTGTCCGGCCTTGCCGGCGATCGCCTTTGCGGCTTCGTCCTGCTCGAAGCGTTTCATGCACAAGGCGGCGGTCAGTTGGTAGTGGTTGATCAGCGCCTCGACCGCGCCGTCGGCATTGCCATCCAGCGCATGTTCGGCGATCAGGCGATGCTCGCCGAAAAGGTCGCGCTGGACACCTTCGCCGTCATGAACCATTTGCCGATAGCGATAGGCGTGATCGGAAAGTTGATCGCAGAACCCCACCAGCCATTGCGACCGGCAGGCCGAGATCAGCACCCTATGGAAAATGCGGTGCAGCCGCTCCCAATCCGGATCGAGCGAGACGGGATTCTGCGGCGAAAAACGTGACGCGCGGCCCAGGCGATGCAGCGCCAGGACGAGCTGTTCTTCCCATTCGGCGGTTCTGTGAGCGATGGATTCGCGAAGCGCCCGCTCCTCGAGCCAGCAGCGGGTGCGCGTCAGCTCTTCGAGCTCCGACGCGCTGACCGGCATGATGAAGAAGCCGCGCTGGTCGTGGCGGCCGAGAAGCCCTTCCGAAGCAAGGCGATTGAGGGCTTCGCGGACAGGAGAGGCGCCGGCCCCATATTTGGAGACCACCCACTCGACCCGCAGCTTGCTCTCGGCTTCAAGAACACCTCCGAGAAGGTCGTCGCGCAATTGCTGGTAGACCGCGCTGGCAAGGGTGCTTTTGGGTCCTGCAGCGTCGTCGTTCAGATTGGCAGCTCCGTATGTCAAAGCGACTCCTTGTTCCCAATTTTGTTTTGGGCAATTCGAGTCCGAAAGCATTCCCCTTTCGTACATGTACCATACAGTACCTGCTGTTGTGCGCTCAAGCAGAAGGCCACGCTATTGTACTTAAGCACAAAGGAATATACGGCTTTCCAGAGCTCGATGCTGTAATTTCGCGCATCCCTACAACCTGCGGAAACTTGACATGTTTTCTATGCACGCAGGAGAATCTGTTCGTCCTGTTCTTTTGTATGTGCGTGGGACCAACTGTTCTGTTTGGCGGCGAACACCGAATCAGACCGCCTCCGCTTCCAGATCCGATGCCGCGGCACCATCGCTCACAAGCCGGCGCCCGGCACCGGGCCCTTGGCCGGCATATCGGATTGATCGGAGACGGATACGTCGCGAATTAGCCGGCTGCGTTGTCGGCTGCCGTCCTGATCGCCTGGATGTTCTGCCGGTAGGCTTCGACACTGCCGCCCTTGAAGATGGCGGCGCCCGCCACCAGAATGTCGGCGCCGGCGGCCGTGACCAGCGGCGCGGTTTCGGCCGAGACGCCGCCGTCGATCTCGATGCGGATCGGCCGGCTGCCGATCAGCGCCTTGATCCGCTTCACCTTGTCTACGATTGCCGGAATGAAGGCCTGGCCGCCGAAGCCCGGATTGACGGTCATGACCAGGATCAGATCGAGCCGGTCGAGCACGTATTCGACCGTGCTTTCCGGCGTCGCCGGATTGAGCGACACACCAGCCTTCTTGCCAAGGTTCCTGATGGTCTGCAGCGAGCGGTCGAGATGTGGTCCGGCCTCGGCATGCACCGTCAAGCCGTCGCAGCCTGCCTCGGCAAAAGCAGCCAGGTAGGGGTCGGCCGGGGCAATCATCAGATGGCAGTCGAAGAAGGCCTTGGTGCGGTCGCGGATCGCCTTGATCACCGGCGGGCCAAAGGTGATGTTGGGGACGAAATGCCCGTCCATCACATCGAGATGAATCCAGTCGGCGCCGGCCGCCACCACCGCTTCAACCTCATCACCGAGTTTGGAAAAATCCGATGCCAGCACCGAAGGTGCGATCAGGGTCTTTTTGCTCACAGGTGCCGCCTTTCCGAGCGCCCTTTTCGTCCGGCCACCCTATCGACTGCCTAATGCGCCACGGGTGACTTGTCGAGTGCGCAGGCGCGGTCGCTGCACGGGCTGGCGTGGCGTTGCGGCGTCTCCGATCGCGTTGCAGCCAATTTACGCTTGCCCCGAGCATTGACGAAAAACCCGCCGGATTGCTCCGGCGGGTTCTGGTCTGGCGTCGAGCAGCCGGTTATTGCTGCTGGAGTTTCAGCATTCTGTTTGGAGCCGGATCCTGCTGCTGTTCGGCCTGTGGCATGCGCCTTGGCAGTAGCTGCAGCAGCAGGCCCGGGTTGAGCTCCAGCGACGGTTGCCCGCGGACTGGGCGGCAGTTCGGATACCGCCCGATCGTGCCGTCCGGGCAGTGCCGCCTGATGATCGGCTGGCACTGGCCATCGATCATCTGCGAGCCCGGTGCGCATTCCACCTCCTGGTTAGGCTTGCGGCACGCACCGTTGATCACTTCGGTTCCACGCGGACAGACACACTCGCCGCGCTTGTTGTGGACCTGGCCGCGTATGTCGCACTGCTGCAGATCAGGCTGCTTGCGCCGGCAGGCATTGCCTTGCACTTCGGTACCCCTCGGGCAGACGCAATCGCCGTTGGCGTCGTGGACCTGGCCACGGATCGTGCACTGCTCAGGCTTTGGCCGGATCGGACGGCAGGCGTTGTCCCTGACTTCCGTACCCTTGGGGCAGACGCAATCGCCATCGGCATTGTAGACCTGGCCACGGATCGTGCACTGCTCGGGCTTGGGCCGGATCGGACGGCAGGCGTTGTCCCTGACTTCCGTACCCTTGGGGCAGACGCAATCGCCATCGGCATTGTGGACCTGGCCACGGATCACGCACTGCTCGGGCTTGTCGGTCCTGACGCATTTGCCGTTCTCAAGCCCGGTTCCGCGTGGACAGACGCAGCGTCCGTCCTCGGTGCGGATCTGGCCTTCGAGCAGCACGCAGCGCTTCGGCTCCGGCTTCGGCACGATACCGCCACCCGGCGAACACTGGCCGTTGCGGAACGTCGTACCGGGCGGGCAGACGCACCGGCCGGCGCCGTTCAGGACGAAGCCTGCCGAGCATTCCTTCTTCGTCTCGTGGCTGATGGAGAAGGGATGGCAGGCATAGGCTTTGCCGCGATCGCCCTGGATGTTGGTCTGATCGCCGGAAAGCACGTCGCCACCGCCCTGCACCCGTGTGTCGGGAGACAGGACGCCAACGCAGTTCTGGCCGCTGACGTTGCCCTGCAGATTGGCCAGGCGGCCGTCGTCGGGAATGACCACGGTGACATGGTGCATTTGGCTTTCGCCTGCGCCGAGCGTCAGGTTGGCAATGCAGGACAGCGGCAAGCTTGTCGGTTCCGGCGAGCAGCCGAAGGGCGGATCGATCGAAGTGATCTCAACCCCTTCCAGCCTGCCGAGACCCTCCACGCCGATCGCATCACCGATGCGGACCGGCCCGGAGAAGGGGCTTGTGCCGTCGTTCGTGATGGTGATCTCGAACGAGCAGGGTTGGCCGAGCTTGCATTCGCGGTCGCCGGTCTTTTCGACGCGGATGGTCGAAGAGCCGCCGCCCTTGGCGCAGGCCTGGCCGATCGGATAGACGATGTCGTCGCCCGGCGCCGGACCATACGAGCCGCGCGCGCAGTTCTCGAACGCGCCGTTCGCCGAAACCGTCACGTCGAAGTGGCGGCTGGTTCCAGGTGTCATCACGGCACCGGGGATCTGGCACGACAGCGCATTGGCCGGAACCGGTCCGCACGCCCATTCCGCGCCGTCAGGAGTGACGGACTGGATCTGGACGGGCGCGGTGCCAGCCACCAGTGTGGCGGCATCGTTGACCCGCACCGGGCCGGTGGGGGCAGCGGTGCCAACGCTGATGACAGTGATGCGGCAAGAGACGACCGCGGCACCGGCGAGCGAGCCGTTGCACACCTTGGTGATGCGCAGGGCCGGCTTGCCGCCATTGGGATGACCGAAGCGTTCCTTGGCGCAAGCCTTGTTGTTGGTGAGGTCGACCTCACCGGGGATGGCCTTCACCACCGCGCAGTTCTCGACCGTGTCCGACTGGTAGCCGGCGGGCATGACCGCCTTGACGACAATCGGTGTCGAGGCGCCCGGAGGCAGCGAGATCCCCGCATTGTCACAGCGGAACTGGCCGGGGCCATTTGGTCCGCATGTCCAGGGTGGGCTCGGGCCGAAGGTCGAGGAGGACGGTGCACCGGCCGGATAGCTGTCGATCACCGTCAGCGGCCCGTTATAGGTCGATGTGCCGTTGTTGATGATGTCGATCACGAAGTAGCAGATGCCGTCGGCCGTGCAGACCGGGATGCGGGCGCGCTTCTTCAGGATCAGGTCGACCTTCTTTTCGACCGGCGGCCGGCAGTCGCGGTCACGATCGCCACGCCGGCAGATCGGGATCGAGGCACAGCCGCGATCGTTCGACTGGCTGCCGAAAAGCGGCTTGCCGCTGGCCCCATAATTATAGGTGGCGCAGTTGCGCAAGGCGCCGCCTTGCCAGCCCCCGGCCGGCTTGAAGCCGAGCTTGAGGTCGACCGAGGCTCCCGGATTGAGCGTGGTCACCGGATAGGTGCACGTCATCGGGGTGGTGCCGGGCACGCAGACCCAGGGCGGATTGGGGCCTGAATCGAGCGTCGAGCCGGCCGGCAGCGTCACTTCGTCGAGCACGATCTTGCCGTGGTAGGCACCGGTGCCGACATTGGTGACCCTGATGGTGAAGTCGCAGCCGCCGCCCATCGTGCAACGCGACACGTCGGCGCGTTTCTCGACCTTGAGATCCGGTTCCTTGTCCTTGGGCGGGCATCTCTGGTCACGCGGGATGACGATGTCGATCGTCTGCGTGCAGCACAGGCCCCAGCCTTCCTTCGGACCGGCATAGGTTTCGATGCCGGTGACGACGAGGTGGATGACGTCACCGGGCGATGCGCCGACGATCTTCCAGTTGAGCACACCGCCGCCCGCCGGCACCGGCTGCGTGTCGGGGATGATGGTGATGCCGGGCGTGGTCGTCGACACCTGCACCCATTTGCCGCCCATCTCCGGGCCGACCGGCATGTGGTAGATGAAGGCGCCGCCGCCGGGCACGCAGTCGACCGTGCCGCGCTCCACCTTGAAGCACTCCTTGCCGGGAGGCGGTGGTGGCGGATTGCACTTGCTGACATCGATCTTGATCGAGGTCTTTTCGCCGGTCTTGAAGTCGCCGTCGTCGGGCTTGCCCGGATCCTGCGACGGGATAATGGTCCCGGTGCCTGGTCCGGCGGTCAACTTGATCATGCCCTGGTTGTCGACGATCGTCGGCGCGGGAAATGCCGCATGATTGATCTTGGCCGTGATCTTGAAGTTGATGATGCGCTCATTGGGAGCCCCGATGCCGTCGAGATCGGAAGTGGAGATACGGAAATCGGAAACAACAGCCGTATCGTTCGGATTTGCCGACGTGCTGATCGTCGCCCCCGGCAGCGGTCCGCCGGACGAATCCGTGCCGTCGCCGGACACATCGACGTTGACGATCTCAAGGCCGTGCGGAAGCTGGTCCTTGAAATCGACCCGGACCTTCTTCAGCCTGGCTTCCAGGCTCGGGTCGGCAAGGCCCTGCGGATCACCGCGCAGGCCGAAGCTCAGCGAATAGACGACATAGTCGCAGCCTCGTTGAGTGCCTTTCTTGGTGAAGAAGGGTACGACCCGGTCGGGCCTCGGATTGATGACGCGCGAACTGTCGAGATCGAGCTTCAGCTCCGGGGTGATCGGGGCGGCGTCTTCCGCAAAGCCTTGCACCGGGGTCAGCATGGCGACCGCGATACCGGCCGCCATCAGCCAGTGCGCGCCGCGCCTGGCGTATGACAGGGGTTTCATGATCGTCTCCATGACGGTTGTTTGAGTGCCGGTTAATTGGCTGCTCTGGGCGAACGGGGAGAGTGCGAGATTTTTCATCTTCCCCTCCTTAACGTTCGCAGCTGACGGCTGGGGTTCTGAGCGGCAAAGTCATCTTGCAGCAAGGGTAGTAGCCACCCTTGTCCTTATCGGACTTCCTGTAGAAGCAGAGCCCGACATCGACTGTGTCGCCCGGATAGTGGCCGGTGATGTCGATCGTGTAGGGCTTGCCGGGCGCATGCGACTGCCGGGTGGTTACCCCGACCCCTGGCGTCCTGGACTGGGCCTTGATCGAATCGCCGCCGAAGCCGGCATGATCATGGAGATAGAGATCGGCCTCGAGACCGGAGGGCGTGCAGTAGTACTGGACGTCGTCGACATCGAGACATGGAGGCAGATTGCCGGGCGGTGGGAAGTCCGGCGGATAGAAGGGCGGCAGATAACCGCCCGGGATTTCCTCATAATAGCCGGCACGGCCTTCGCAGGGATGCCAAACGGCGACGTCGCCGACATGGCCCTCGACCTCCGGGTCATCGAAATAGCTGTCGAAGTCGACGAACCAGGAGCCGAAGGGCGGCACGTTGGCCGGCTTGACCAGCTCCTTGGGCGTGATCTGCACGCCATGCACGGCGAACGGCCCGCCGGCGGCGAGCTGCTCGGCGAGAGTCGGATTGTCGCGCAATTTGTCGCCGGTGTTGACCAGCGTCTGCGTGCAGACCGAAGTGTCGAGATTGCCGTCGGCGTCATAGCCATATTGCAGGTCGAGACCGCCGGCCGACTGCCTGAAACCCTGCGGGAAACCGACCGCGTATTCCTGCGGCGTTTCGACCCAGACCGATTCCGTTTCCGGATCATCCGGGTTCTCTCTGAAGTAGCGGATGACCTCACCCTTGCCGGAATCGGCGAACTGGCTGTAGTCGTAGCGGTTCTCGACCGGGCCGCGCTGGGCCAGGTACATGAAGCCGCTGTTGTCGAAGGCGATGTCGGTGACGGCGTAGTCCTTGTCGGCCTTGACCGTCAGTTCCCAGCGCGGATCGCCGGCAAAAGTGCCGTCGCGGGCAATGCCCACCGACCAGATTTCCGACTTTTCGCCGACCGAATAGTAGAGCCGGCCGCCATGATAGGAAACGGCCCAGATGCGGCGCTCGTCCTGCGTGTAGCCCCAGCTGTCGGGATCTTCGCTGTCGAAGGCCGCGCCCTGTATGTCCATCACCGAGCCATCGTCGGCGACCGGAGCCAGCCCATGCGCCGGACGCCCGGCGACGCCATGGTCAAAGCTGTCGATCAGCGTGCCGGCGGCATCGATGCGATGGATCAGTCCAGTATCGAGATCGGAAGCGAAGAACTGGCGGTGGCTGGGATCGAAGGTAAGATTGCCGATGCCGGGACCGCTGTTGGTGTCGATGTCGGCAAACTTGGAGACCTGGCCGGTGATGCCGTCGATCTTCCAGATGGTGCCCGGTCCGCCGCCGTTTTCGGTGCCGAACTGGCCATCCATGAAGGTGGCGCCGGCCGCGCCGCGGCGCTGCCGCTCCGGCCTGCCATCATCGTCGGTGTCGGGCGTGACGATGCGGATGCCGTGCAGCGAGGTGGCGGCGGCATAGAGGTTTGGAATGCCTGATGGAACGCCGTCGCGCACGCCGTCGTCATAGGTGACGCCGAACACCTGGCCGATCTGCCCTGCCGTCACCTCGAAAGGCGGCGGCGTGTTGACGAGCTGGCCGGCGGCTGGCCCGCCCAGATGCGAGACGTCGAACACGCGCAAGGTGGCGCGCGTGGCGTCGATGAAGGTTTCGTCGACCGGATCGACGCCGGGAGGCAGGCCCTCGTCGAGATTGGGAATGATGGTGCCGGAAAATCCGGTCACTGCCATGTAACCGGGATAGATGATCTGGGTTTCCTGCGCCTGGGCGGCGCCCAGCCACAGACCGGCGCTGAGCGCCAGCGTCAGCAATCCGCCGCTTGCGTGCGCGATACTGCGCAAATGTCCATCGAGAGACGACACGAGCGAGCCGCGGATGCGAGACATGACATTCCCCCCGTAGTCGACGGGAGAAATGTCCGGTTGGGCCGCGCAAATCAGGGCAAGGCGCGGCGGTCCGGCTCGTTTTTCCCTGATCGAATTGTCTGCTTTCCTCATTGTCACGATACGCCTGCTCTTACGCAGGGTCAACGGAACCAGCGGAGAACCCAGCGCATCGACCCCATCCCGAAGGCGGTGGTCGCGCCGAGTTCCTGTTGTTCCCGGAGACCGTGGTGCCTCTGGGTTATTGGTCATGGGGCTTCCTTTCCGGGCCGCACCATGCGGCACCTGGAGATCAGTCGCAGGCGGAAGTGGAAAGGTTCATGGAAGCGTTGCGCAGAATGCTTGCGCGCGCTGCAGCCTGTTCTTATATACGCGCCAAGCCGTTCGGTGCCGGAATGCCGGTTGCCGGAACGGAATTTCTTGTGAACAGGGGCTTTCGTCGGAATGCCTGTACGGGTCCTGAGAGCCTGCTTAGCGGAGAGACTAGAAAAATGGCAAAAGTAATCGGTATCGATCTTGGCACCACCAATTCCTGTATCGCCATCATGGATGGCAAAGAGCCTAAGGTAATCGAGAATGCGGAAGGGGCGCGCACGACGCCTTCCATCGTCGCCATCAGCGGCGACGACGAACGTCTCGTCGGCCAGCCGGCCAAGCGCCAGGCGGTCACCAATCCTGAAAACACCATCTTCGCGGTCAAGCGCCTGATCGGTCGCCGCTATGACGATCCGGTGACGGAAAAGGACAAGAAGCTTGTCCCTTACAAGATCATCAAGGGCGACAATGGCGATGCCTGGGTCGAGGCCGGCGGCAAGAAGCAGTCGCCCTCGCAGATTTCGGCCATGATCCTGCAGAAGATGAAGGAAACGGCGGAAGCCTATCTCGGCGAGAAGGTCGAGAAGGCGGTCATCACCGTTCCAGCCTATTTCAACGACGCCCAGCGCCAGGCAACCAAGGACGCCGGCAAGATCGCCGGCCTCGAAGTGCTGCGCATCATCAATGAGCCGACGGCTGCGGCACTTGCCTATGGCCTCGACAAGAAGGAAGGCAAGACCATTGCCGTCTATGACCTTGGCGGCGGCACGTTCGACATTTCGGTGCTCGAAATCGGTGACGGCGTGTTCGAGGTCAAGTCGACCAATGGCGACACCTTCCTGGGCGGCGAGGATTTCGACATGCGCCTGGTCGAGTACCTGGCGACTGAGTTCAAGAAGGAACAGGGCATCGACCTGAAAAACGACAAGCTCGCCCTGCAGCGCCTCAAGGAGGCGGCTGAAAAGGCCAAGATCGAGCTGTCGTCGACAACGCAGACCGAAATCAACCTGCCCTTCATCACCGCCGACGCGACCGGGCCGAAGCACCTGACGCTGAAGCTGACGCGCGCCAAGTTCGAGCAGCTGGTCGATGACCTGGTCCAGCGCACGATTGCCCCGTGCAAGGCAGCGCTCAAGGATGCCGGTCTGAAGGCCGGCGAGATCGACGAGGTCGTTCTGGTCGGCGGCATGACCCGCATGCCCAAGATCCAGGAGATCGTGAAGCAGTTCTTCGGCAAGGAGCCGCACAAGGGCGTCAACCCGGATGAGGTCGTCGCTCTGGGCGCCGCCATCCAGGCAGGCGTGCTGCAGGGCGACGTCAAGGACGTGCTTTTGCTTGACGTGACGCCGCTGTCGCTCGGCATCGAGACGCTGGGTGGCGTGTTCACCCGTCTGATCGAGCGCAACACGACGATCCCGACCAAGAAGAGCCAGGTGTTCTCGACGGCCGAGGACAGTCAATCGGCCGTGACCATCCGCGTCTTCCAGGGTGAGCGCGAAATGGCCGCCGACAACAAGGCGCTCGGCCAGTTCGACCTGGTCGGCATCCCGCCGGCGCCGCGCGGCGTGCCGCAGATCGAGGTCACTTTCGACATCGACGCCAACGGCATCGTCAACGTCTCGGCCAAGGACAAGGGCACCGGCAAGGAGCACCAGATCCGCATCCAGGCATCGGGTGGTCTTTCGGACGCAGACATCGAGAAGATGGTCAAGGACGCCGAGGCCAACGCCGAGACCGACAAGAAGCGGCGTGCTCTGGTCGAAGCCCGCAACCAGGCCGAAGCGCTGCTGCATTCGTCCGAGAAGTCGCTGAAGGAATATGGCGACAAGGTCTCGGAAGCCGACCGCACGGCGATCTCCGACGCCATCGCGGCGCTGAAGACCGCCACGGAGGGCGACGACGCGGCCGATATCGAAGCCAAGTCGCAGGCGCTTGCCGAGGCTTCGATGAAGCTTGGCCAGGCCATGTACGAGGCGTCGCAGAAGGAAGCGGCGGAAGCCGACGCCAAGGCGGACGCCGCCAAGGACAGTGACGTGGTCGATGCCGATTTCGAGGAAATCGACGAGGACGACGACAAGAAGAAGTCCGCCTGAGCCGTTTGACGGCAAAATAGAGCGAAAAGCCCGGCGCAAAGCCGGGCTTTTTTGCAACCTTTGCACAAAAACAGCGGGTCCCGCCGAAAAAAAGCGGCCAAACCCGCGTCGACACTGGCATCGCGGTTCCATCGCACCTAAATCGAAGCGTCAGTGCCGGCAAGAGACGCAACAATGCTTGAAGACGTTGAGCATCCGGACAGCGGGAAAAAATGAAAGCTGATTTCTACGAAACGCTGGGCGTCCAGAAAGGCGCCGACGAGAAGGAGCTCAAGAGCGCTTTCCGCAAGCTCGCCATGCAGTTCCATCCCGACCGCAACCCCGGCGATCATTCCTGCGAGCACAAGTTCAAGGAAATCAACGAAGCCTACGAGACGCTGAAGGACCCGCAGAAGCGGGCGGCCTATGACCGCTTCGGCCATGCGGCCTTCGAGCAGGGCGGCATGAATGGCGGCGCGCAAGGCTTCGGCGCCGGCGGCTTCGCCGACATTTTCGAGGATATTTTCGGCGACATGATGGGCGGGCGCCAGCGTCGCTCGTCGGGCGGGCGCGAGCGCGGCGCCGACCTGCGCTACAACATGGAAATCTCGCTGGAAGAGGCTTTCGCCGGCAAGACCGCCCAGATCCGCGTGCCGGCTTCGATCTCCTGCTCGGAATGCTCTGGCAGCGGCGCCAAGCCCGGCACCCAGCCCGTCACCTGCTCGATGTGCAACGGCCACGGCAAGGTGCGCGCCACGCAAGGCTTCTTTTCGATCGAGCGCACCTGCCCGCAATGCCAGGGGCGCGGCCAGACGATCAAGGACCCATGCCCGAAATGCGCCGGGCAGGGCCGGGTCACCGAGGAGCGTTCGCTATCGGTCAACATCCCGGCCGGCATCGAGGACGGCACCCGCATCCGGCTTGCCAATGAAGGCGAGGCAGGCCTGCGCGGCGGGCCGTCGGGCGACCTCTATATCTTCCTGGCGGTCAAGCCGCACGAGTTCTTCCAGCGCGACGGCGCCGATCTTTATTGCAAGGTGCCGATCTCGATGACGACGGCCGCCCTTGGCGGTTCGTTCGAGGTGACGACGCTGGATGGCACGCAGACCAAGGTGAAGGTGCCGGAAGGCACCCAGAACGGACGCCAGTTCCGCCTCAAGGGCAAGGGCATGCCGGTGCTGCGCCAGCCCAATGTCGGCGACCTCTACATCCAGACCGCGGTCGAGACGCCGCAGAACCTGACCCGCCGCCAGCGCGAGCTGCTGGAGGAGTTCGAGCAGCTCTCCTCGCAGGACAATTCGCCCCAATCGAGCGGCTTTTTCGCCCGTATGAAGGATTTCTTCGAATCCTTTGGCGAGCATTGATGCAAATCGCCCAGCGGCGGAAGCCGGTTTGGGCCGCGAAAATCCGTGACCCGCGCGTTGTTTTGAGACGCGACGAAAATTATCTTATCCACGACATGCGCCTGACCGCGCCTTGCCTTGCGCCGCTCAAGTGTTAAGTACCTTGAAGGGGAGCGCTGAGGAGAGCTTGCATGACACGTCCCGGACTGCGCAAGGCGCTTGCCGAAAAGTTCGACGACGAGCTCAAATTCTTCAAGGGCTGGATCGATAAGCCGAAGACGGTCGGCTCAATCGTGCCGACCAGTTCGATCACCGCCCGCAAGATGGCATCGATCGTCAATCCGAAATCCGGCCTGCCGGTGCTGGAAGTCGGTCCCGGCACCGGCGTCATCACCCGGGCTATCCTGGCCCAGGGCGTGCGGCCCGAAAATCTCTACGCGGTCGAATATTCCACCGATTTCGTGCGCCATTTGCGGCGGCTCTATCCCGGCGTTAACGTCATCGAGGGCGATGCCTTCAACCTCAACGCGACGCTTGGCGAGAAAAGCGGAATGATCTTTGATTCCGTCGTTTCCGGCGTGCCGCTGCTCAACTTTCCGGTCGCCCAGCGCATCGCCTATATCGAGAGCCTGCTCGACCGCATCCCGGCCGGACGGCCGATCGTGCAGCTGACCTATGGCCCGATGTCGCCGATCCCGCCCGGCCGCGGCGACTACAGCGTCGAACATTTCCATTTCGTCATCCGCAACATCCCGCCGACGCAGCTGTGGATCTACCGGCGCGGAGCGCATTAGGTTCCTCGACGCACAATCGTTCGCGGTTCCTGGCACTGGCTGCCCACCTTGGCGATTGGCGGTAACATCTCTCACTTCGTCATCCACGGGCGGAGCAAGGACCACAGCGACGCCGCTCAGACCCGAGGATGGCGAAGTTCGGAGGCTTCTGCTAATCCCGACCGTTTTGTGGCTCCGATGCGTTGATTTGAGCCGTCCTTGGCTGTACCTGTCCGGGAACAAGGGTGGCCAATGGCAGTGATCCCGAAAATCCTCGTCTTCGCCGGCTCGGTGCGCAGCGGCGCCTATAGCGGCAGGACAGCCGACGTGGCGCAGAAGGAACTCGCCATGCAGGGCGCCGAGGTGACCCGCATCTCGCTTGCCGATTATCCCCTGCCGATCCTCGACGAGGATCTGGAAAAGGAAAAGGGCGTTCCCGAAAACGCTGGGAAACTCGGCCGTCTCATCCTTGCCCATGACGGTCTGCTGATCGCCGCGCCCGAATATAACGGCTCCATCCCGCCGTTGCTCAAGAACACGATCGACTGGGTGAGCAGGGTGCGCAGGGACGGTGGCCGGCCGGTGAGGCCGCTGGCCGGCAAGGTCGCCGGCCTCTGCTCGTCCTCCAAAGGACACTTTGCCGGCATCCGCTGCATCAACCATCTGCGCGCCGTGCTGGTGCGTTGCCAGATGCAGGTGGTGACGCCGGAATGCTCGGTGCCCGAGGGCGGCAGCGCCTTCGACGAGGATGGCCATTTCCGTGACGAAAGACTGCATAAATCGATGGAGCTTCTATGCCGCACGCTGATCGAAACCTCGCGCATGCTGTCCACCCGGATCGAGGCATGATCGCCACGACGATGCAGGACCGGCTGATCGTCGGCCTCGATGTTCCGACCGTGAAGGAAGCCGAGCAGGCGGTGCGCGAGCTCGACGGTGTCGTCTCTTTCTACAAGATCGGCTATCAGCTAGCCTTCGCCGGCGGGTTCGACTTCGCCAGGGAGCTGGCCAGCGGCGGAACCAGGGTCTTCCTCGACATGAAGCTGCTCGACATCGACCACACTGTGGCCAAGGGCGTCGAGAACATCGTCAAGATGGGCATGACCATGCTGACCATCCATGCCTATCCCAAGGCGATGGCGGCGGCGGTGGAAGCAGCGCGCGACAGCGACCTTTGCCTGCTTGCCGTCAGCGTGCTGACCTCGATGGACGAGCAGGACATGATCGACGCGGGCTACGAATATGACCCGCACACACTGGTGCTGCGGCGCTCGGAACAGGCGCTGCATGCCGGCATGGGCGGCATCGTCTGCTCGGCGGCGGAAGCCGAAGCGGTGCGCCGCATCGTCGGGCCCGACATGGCGGTGGTGACGCCCGGCATCCGGCCGGCGGGCAGCGACCATGGCGACCAGAAGCGCGTGGTGACACCGGGACAGGCAATCCGCAACGGCGCCAGCCACCTCGTCGTCGGCCGGCCTATCGTCGCGGCAAGCGACCGGCGCGCAGCGGCCGAAGCTATCCTTGACGAAATGCGCTCGGCATAATCCAAAAGAACGACTTCGGAGACAACAAATGCCCAAGGGATATTGGATCGCCCGCGTCGATGTGCGCGACGCCGAAGGTTACAAGGACTATGTCGCCGCCGCCAAGCCTGCCTTCGAGCGCTTCGGCGCGAAATTCCTGGCGCGCGGCGGCCAGCACGAAAAGGCCGAAGGGCCGGGCCGCGCGCGCAATGTCATCATCGAGTTCGAATCGCTCGCCGCCGCACATGATTGCTACCACTCGCCGGAATACCAGCGCGCCGTCGCCATCCGCCAAAAGGTCGCCGACGGCGAAATCGTGCTGGTCGAGGGCGCCTAAATCCGCCTGGAGCAGTTTTGACGAATCGCGGGCGTGACGGACTGCATACCATGGCGAATGGCGCAAACGCCCAGCGCCTTCGTCATCCACGGGCGAAGCAAGGAGCGTAGCGACGCAGCGCAGACCCAAGCATCCATGCCGCGACTTCAAAGCGTTGCAGCGATGTAGAGTTGGGAGGCTTCGGCCAATCTCGAATGCTTATGATGGTCCACCAACGAACGATGAAATCTCGGCCGTCGATAGGCATCCTGTCAAATCCCGGCTGCAGCGCTAATAGCAGGCCTTCAGACGAAATCCTGCGGGTTCACGTCCGCAGTTTGGCGCCGCTAAGCAGGGCTCCGACATCAGGTACATGGCCGGTGCGGTCCATCGCGCAATCAACGTCTGAGTCCGAATAGCCGCATCCAATCTTGCGAGGCCGGATAATTGCCGGTTGACATGCAGGTATTTACCTGCATATTGTCCCTCACAACAGAGTGAGGACGATGGACGCCGACAAGGTTTTCAAAGCGCTGGGCGACCCGACACGCAGGAGGCTGCTTGACCTTCTGTGTGAGCAGAACGGGCAGACGCTCGGTCAGCTTTGCGAACACCTGGACATGGCCAGGCAATCCGCCACCCAGCACCTCGACCTGCTGGAGGCGGCCAATCTGGTGAGCACGGTAAAGCGTGGCCGCGAGAAGCTGCATTTCATCAACCCCGTGCCGCTGCACGAAGTCTACGAGCGCTGGGTGCGGAAATTCGAACGGCAGCGGCTCAGCCTGCTGCACGACCTGAAGCAAGAACTCGAAGGAGACGACCAATGACCACCAAAGAGACGACCAGCTTTGTCTATGTGACCTACATCCGTTCGACACCGCAGAAGGTGTTCGAGGCCATAATCAAGCCCGAGATCGCAAGGCGCTACTGGGGCCACGAGAACGTCTCCGACTGGAAGGCGGGTTCGAAATGGGAACATATCCGCGCCAATGACGAACGGACCCTCGAACTTGTCGGCAAGGTCGTCGAAATCTCGCCGCCGACCCGTCTCGTCATCACCTGGGCGAACGCTTCGCAGGCCGACGATCCGTCGAAGTACAGCCGGGTAACGTTCGGCATCGAGGAATACGACACCATGGTGCGGCTGACCGTCACCCATGACGAACTCGAAGCCGGCAGCGGCATGGCGAAAGGCATCAGCCAGGGGTGGCCGGCCGTGCTGTCCAGCCTGAAATCCTTCCTCGAAACCGGCAGCGGCATCGACATTTCCGCCAAGCCGAAATCGGCCTGATGCCGTTCGATATTGCGCAGAACCAAAGCCAGTGGAGAAAGACAATGGCCAAGCGCTATACCGGCGGCTGTGCATGCGGCGCGATCCGCTATGAAACCAGCGGCGAGCCGATCTTCCAGAATCACTGCCAGTGCATCGATTGCCAGAAGCGCAGCGGCACCGGCCACGGCTCCTATCTGACCTTCGGCCGGCGCGCCGATATGGCAATCACCGGCGAAGCGAGCACCTGGCGGGTAGCGACCGCCAGCGGCAATGAAAAGATCCACGCCTTCTGCCCAACCTGCGGGACGCCGGTCTACCTGACATTCGTCGCCATGCCGGAGTTGATAGCGATCAACGCCACCAGCCTCGACGACCCCAGTGTTTTCGAACCGCAGGTGGTCACCTACACGATCCGCGGCCATGACTGGGACAGGATGGATCCGTCTTTGCAGGCGTTCGAGCGAATGCCGTAGGAAGTTCAGGCCAAGTGTCCGAACGACCGAATTCCAAGATTCGACCCGAACTAGGCGATCAGCCGGTTTGCCGCGGTTTCGGCCATGGCGGCGACGAGCTCGAGGTCCCATTGCTGGCGGCAATAGGCGCGGAAATCGAAGCAAGGCAGGCCGGGGCAGACCTCGAACTCGATGAGGTGGACGGTGTCGTCGGCCTCGACCCTGAGATCGATGGAAAACACGTCGCGCAGGCCGAGCCCGCTCATCAGCCGATCGGCGATCGCGCGAATCCTGGCGTCGGCGACCGGCTGGGTGTCGGCAACCGCAACGAGTTCCGGTTCGGCATAATGTCCCGCCGCTTTCGCCGCCTCTCCGGTGTCGCCGTAAAGCGCCAGGCTGTCGGCCATCGTCTGGAAATCGGCGCCCGAATCGACAAAGGCGACGCCAAGGGCTTCGACCCCGGCGCCCGGCACCAGGCCGAGGAAACTGGCGCGCACATTGCGGCCGGCGACATAGGGCTGGACCACGACATCATCGCGGTAGGCGGCGAACACACGCCGGCTAAGCTTCAGCGCATGGCCGAGGTCCGCCACACGCGAATCCGGCCAGATACCGATCTTGGCGCCAAGTCGGTTGGGCTTGACGAACCAGCCGGCGGCAGACACCGGTGGATTGACCAGCCATTTGCCGTTCCGTGCAAGCCCGGCCTGCGGCACCGGCAGGCCGACCGCGCCAAGCACGGCGCCGGAGCGGAACTTGTCCTGGCAAAGTGCGAACAGCGCATCGTCGGCGCCGATCGTCTTGAACCCGCCCAGTCTCGCCAAAGCGGGTGCGGCGCCGCCCCGGAAATAGGCGATGCCGTCGGTCAGCGTCCAGACCAGCGTCGTGCCGGGATCCTCGCCGGCGAGCACGCCTGCGGCCTCGTCAAGCGCCACCGGCGTGAACGACAGGCCGCGTGCCTGGCAGGCGCGGCCGAGTGCTTCGAATTCAGGGGCGAGATCGGTCGACTGCGCCAGATAGGACGCGATTTCGGTGGCACGCTCCGGTGCGTGACCGTCGGCGACCAGACGATCGAAGCAGGCCTTTTCCGGCTCATGGACGAGGATCAGTCTTGGCTTGCGGCTCGGCATGAGATCAACGCTTCCCGGCGGTGCGATCGCCTACCATCGCACGGTGAAGGCAATCGGCTCTCGCGAAACCGACACGGCGCGGGCGCCTGCACGACAGCACACGGGCCGACAGCAGAATGCCAGTTCAGGCGATCACCACGCGCGGCTCGAAGCGGCCGTTGACGGGGATGTCGAGCAGGAAGGTCATGCCTGCCTGCGGATCGAGCTGGCGCTGCTTATCGTCCTTACCCTTCCAGGCGGAAGTCACCGCCAGCCGGTCGGCGTTCTTGCCGACGAAGGCCGGGCAGGATGGCTGCGTCACCGGCATCGGGATTTCGCGCAGCAGCGCGCCTTCAGGCGAATAGGCCTTGACCACCTTGCCGCCCCAGACGGCGTTCCAAAGCACGCCGTCGCGGTCGACCACCGAGCCGTCGACAAAACCCTTGGACGAGCGGTGATCGACGAAGATTTTCGGTTCGCCGATGGGCAGGCCGGTGGTCGGGTCGCAGGCGACGCGCATCAGCAGGCCGGTCGAAGTGTCGGTGTAGTAGGCGAGCGCGCCATCTTCCGAAAAGCAGATCGAATTGGAGACGGTGATGTCGGAAAACAGCTTGCGCAGCTCACCCTTGAAAAACCAGTAGATCGAGCCAGCGCCCTTGCTCTCGTCCTTGGCCATCGTGCCGACCCAGAAGGCGCCGCAGGGATGGACGCGCGAATCGTTGGAGCGCGTGAGTGGATTGTTGGCCTCGACAGCTGTGTGCAGCGTCAGCGCGCCTGTCCCCACGTCGCGAACAAAAAGGCCGGTCTCGGTGGCGATCAGCTGGCGCTTGTCATCAATGACGGCGATGGCGCTCGCCATCTGGCCAAGCTCGTGGATCTTGAGCGCGCCGGAGGCGACGCCTTGCTCCAGCAAAATGCCGTTGACGATGTCGAACCAGAACAGCGCATCGGTGGCGGGATCGTAGCTCGGCCCTTCGCCGAGCTGGCAGATATGATCGGAGAAAACCGAAACCTCGCCCATCACACGTCTCCGCCGAATGCTGCATCCCAGGCCGTCACCGCCGCCTGAGCCCGCGCGGCCACGTCGTCGACGCTCATGCCCGGCTTGAACAGGCTGGAACCCAACCCGAAGGCCGTCACGCCCGACGCCTTGTAGCCGGCAAAATCTTTTTCAGAGACGCCACCGACGGCGCCGACTACCGTTTGCGCCGGCAACACCGCGCGCATCGCGGAAATACCGGCAGCACCCAGCACGCTCGCCGGGAAGAACTTCAGCGCCGAGGCACCGAGCCGGATCGCCTGGAAGGCTTCGGTCGGCGTGAACACGCCGGGCATGGTGACCATGCCGTAGTGCATGGCGCGCGCCATCACCTCGGCATCGATGTTGGGGCTGACTAGCAGCCTCCCACCAGCCTTGTGCAAGCTGTCGACATCGGCTGGCGTCAGCACCGTGCCGGCGCCGACCAGGGCCGTTTTCGGAAGCGCTTCGACGATCCCGGCG
This sequence comes from Mesorhizobium sp. M1050, assembly GCF_040318715.1. Lineage (NCBI taxonomy): Bacteria > Pseudomonadati > Pseudomonadota > Alphaproteobacteria > Hyphomicrobiales > Phyllobacteriaceae > Mesorhizobium > Mesorhizobium sp. M1050. Next base: position 150,091 of record NZ_JAMYMV010000004.1, read on the forward strand.
ATCGAGGAAAACGGCTCCGGTGAATTGAGCGGTACTTCGATCGCCTCGATGCCGGCGTCGAACAATGCCTGGCCGATGGCGATCGCCTCAGTCGGTTTCAGCCCACGCAGGATGGCGACCAAGCCGCGCTTGAGCTTGGGAAAAGGTGCGGTCTGGCTCATGAGGCTGCTCCAATTCTGGCGATCATGCCGTTTTCGCGCGCCGCCTCGACGAGACCGGTACGCACCGCTTCGTCGGCATCGACGACCCGGACTGCAAGCCCGGCGAGGCCGAGCGCCTCACTGTAAAGCGCGGCAAGCGCGCCGGATGCCACCAGCACGACGGACTCCGCGCCGGCGCCGTGACGACGGCTGGCCGAGGCGATTTCGCCACCGATCAACAGCCCGGACAGGCAGGCTGCGGCATCGTCGGCTTTCAGGTCCTGAAGCAGGCCGGCGGCGCGAATGGAAAACAGCCGCGAGGTGACATCGCCGCCTTCGGCCAATGCGGTTTCGCACCAGCGGCGGAAGAACGGATTGTCTGCCGTGACGGGCTTGGGATGTTCGCCGAGTGAATGGCGCAGGATCGAGTGCGCGGCAAGCACGGAAAACAGTTCGCCGGTCGGCCAGGTGCCGAAACCGGTGACAGCGCCGTCCTCGACCAGCACCCATTTTGAATGGGTGCCGGGCATGCAGACCAGCTGGCGCCCCTTGGCCGGCAGGCCGGCACCGGCAAGCTGCGTTTCCTCGCCGCGCATGACGTCTGGCGCATCGGCCAGACGCTGGGCAAGACCCGGAACGATGCGGATGTCGCGGCTATGGCCGGGCACCTTGGCAGCGCCGCCGAGAATGGCACTGAGCGGCGCCGGCACGGTGACATAGGGCGCTTCGATCCAACCTTGGCGGGAGCCGGCCATGCCGCAGATGATCACGGGCAGCGCCGCCGGCGCCGCCAAAGCCGCCAGATGCCCTTCAAGGATGGTCGAAAAGCCCTTTTGCTGGGCGGTGATCAGGCCATCGTCGCCGCGGCGTTCGGCAAGTACCTTGCCTTGCCCGTCGATCAGCCAGGCCCGCATGCGGGTCGTGCCCCAGTCGACGGCGGCTACCGCCGGTGCGTTGCTGGCTGGGCTCACAGGAAACCTCCATCGACGATCAGCATCTGCGCGGTCAGCATGCGCGACGCGTCCGAGGCTAGGAACAGCACCGTGCCGACGATGTCGTCCGGCTGCATCACTTGCTTGATACACTGCTTGGCGACATGGGCGGCAAGCGCCTGTTCGGTCACCCAGAGCTCCTTCTGCCGCTCTGTGATCACCCAGCCGGGCGCAATGGCGTTGACGCGGATGCCGTCGACGCCGAGCTTGCCGGCCAGCCCCTTGGTCAGACCCAGGATGCCGGCCTTCGCGGCCGTGTAGGACGGCATGTCGGGGTGGTTGATCAGATAGGATGTCGAGGTGAAGTTGATGATCGAGCCGCCGCCGGCACGCTTCATGCCCGGCGCCACCGCTTGCGCGGTGAAGAAATGCGGCCGTAGATTGATGGCCTGATTGTTGTCCCAGAATTCGACCGTCACGTCCTCGACGGCGTGGCGTTCGTCCCATGCGGCATTGTTGACGAGCACGGTGACATCGCCATGCGCCTCTGCCGCCCTGGCTGCCGACGCCCGCAGGGCCTCGACGTCGCGCAAATCTGTCTTGAGATACAGCGGCCGCCGGCCGGACTCTTTCTCGATACGGTCGGCAAGGAGCGTGCTTGGACCGTCGGCGATGTCGATGAAGGCGACATTGGCGCCCTGGCGCACAAAAGCCTCGGTCAGTGCCGCGCCAATCCCAGAGCCGCCGCCGGTGATCAGCACCGAGGCGCCTTCCAGGTCGGCAAAATTCGCCGATGGCATCATATCTTTTCTCTCCGAGCGTGACCGGCGCGCATCCTAGCCACGCAAGGCGCGCCGGCAAGGGCGAACGGTCGGATTTTTGGGCTAATGTCAGACAAAACGACAATGCGCCGCACCGGATTGCTCTTGGAGATTGCCGGTCAGATCGCCTTGGCGCGCAGGGCGCCGCGGAAGGAATCGCGGAGATAGCCGAGCGTGGCGTCGGCATCGACCGGCTTGCCGAACAGATAGCCCTGGCCGCCGGCGCAGCCGAACTGGACCAGGCGATCGGCTTGCGCTTCCTGCTCGATGCCTTCGGCGACGACGTCCATGCCGAGCCCCTCGCACATGGCAAGAATAGCGCGGATGATGTGTTCGGACGGGCGATCGTCGAGAATGGACGAGACGAAGGCGCGGTCGATCTTGAGCTTGTCGAAATGGAATTCGCGCAAGCGGCCGAGCGACGACTGGCCGGTGCCGAAATCGTCGAGCGAAACGCGGATGCCGACGCGGCGCAGGTCTTCGACGATCTGCGCGGCCGAGGCCGGGTCGTTCATCAGGCCAGTCTCGGTGATCTCGATCTCCAGCCGGCGCGGATCGAAGCCGGTACGATCGAGGATCGCCAATATGTGCAGGCCGGTGTTCTGGTCAACGAGCTGCGAGGGTGACAGGTTGAACGACAGGAACAGGTCCTTCGGCCAGCTCCGGGCCGCCTCGGTCGCCTTGCGCAGCACCAGCTGCGACAGCGGGCCGATGATGCCGCGCTCCTCGGCGATGGGAATGAAGACGGTTGGCGGCACCGATCCGAGATCGCGATCGGTCCACCGCGCCAGCGTCTCGAAGCCGATGGTGCGGCGCGTGTTGAGGTCGACGATGGGCTGGAAATGCGGCTCCACCTCGCCGGCCGAGACAGCCCGGCGCAGCGCCTGTTCGATGCGGGTGACGCGCTTGGCCGCCTCTTCCATCTCGCGGGTGTAGACGACGACGCGGCCACGGCCGGAACGCTTGGCGTGGTAGAGTGCCGTCTCCGCCTTGTTGATGAGGATTTCGGTGGTTTCGTCGCCCGAAGAAAACAGCGAGCAGCCGACCGAGGCCGAAAGCCTGGCAGTGCGTTCGCCGACATCGTATGGCGCCGACAGGATCTCGATCAGCATGCGCGACTTTTCGGCCGCCGCTTCCTCGCTGAACACCATCGGATAGAGAAACGCAAATTCGTCGGCGCCGATGCGGCAGACCGTGGAGTAGCCGTCCATCGAGGCGCGCAGCCGCATCGCGACCTGGATCAGGATGTCGTCACCGGCCTTGTGGCCGAACAGGTCGTTGATCGGCTTGAAGCCGTCGAGATCGAGAATGCCGACGGTAAAGGGCGCGGGATCGTCGGCACGGTCGCTTATCAGGCGATCGACCTTGTCGAAGAAGCGGCGATGGTTGCCAAGCCCGGTCAACGGATCTGTGAACGCCAGATCCGTGCTCTCCCTGTTTGCCTGACCGGTGCCAAACGAAGTTTGCATCGGTGTCCCTGTTTTGTGTCGTCGGAATTTATTGCGAGACTGGCAGCAAACCCTTTAGGAAACGTATCGCCAAATGGATTTTTCACGGGTAAAGCGCATCACCTTCGGGAAGGCCGACGTGGGGCGTGTCAAGCCGTTGTTTTCACGCGCACATCTCCGTCGTTTGCCGCCACCGGATGACCCGGCGCCTCGCCTTGTCTGCACATGGCCGGCAAGATCAATGCCGGCCTGGCTTTGCGACTTGCTTATGCCAATCCTGGAATGTCGCGATTGGCAGACGGACAGTGAGCCTGTACAGGCAAGACAGTCGTCCCATCCGAGTCCACCGGAGACCGCCATGAAGCTGAAAATCGCAGTCCAGATGGACCACATCTCCACCGTGTCGATCGCCGGCGACACCTCGTTCGCGCTGTCGCTGGAAGCGCAGCGGCGCGGCCACCAGCTGTTCCACTACACGCCCGACCGGCTGTCGCTGCGCGACGGCAAGGTGTTTGCCCGCATCGAGGAAATGCAGGTGCGCGACGAGAAGGGCAGCCACTACTCGCTGGGCGAGAGGGTGCGCACCGATTTGTCGGAGATGGACGTGGTCCTGCTCAGGCAGGATCCGCCCTTCGACATGAACTACATCACCACCACGCATATCCTCGAGCGAATCCATCCGAAGACGTTGGTGGTCAACGACCCGGCCTGGGTGCGCAACAGCCCGGAAAAGATCTTCGTCACCGAGTTTCCCGACCTGATGCCGGACACGCTGATCACCAAGGACCCGCTGGAAGTGGCCGCCTTCCGCAAGGAGTTCGGCGACATCATCATCAAGCCGCTCTACGGCAATGGCGGCGCCGGCATCTTCCATCTGCACGAGGCCGACCGCAACCTTGCCTCGCTGCTCGAAATGTTCGGCCAGATGTTCCGCGAGCCCTATATCGTGCAGCGCTACCTGAAGGACGTGCGCAAGGGCGACAAGCGCATCATCCTGGTCGACGGCGAACCGGTCGGTGCCATCAACCGGGTGCCGGCCGAACACGATTCCCGCTCCAACATGCATGTCGGCGGCCGCGCCGAAAAGACCGAGCTGACGGCACGCGAGCGCGAGATCTGCGCCCGTATCGGGCCATCGCTGAAAGAGCGCGGCTTCATCCTCGTCGGCATCGATGTCATCGGCGACTACATGACCGAGATCAACGTGACCTCGCCGACCGGCGTGCGCGAAGTGCAGCGCTTCGGCGGCGCCGACATCGCCAGCCTGTTCTGGGACGCGATCGAGGACAAACGGAAGTAACCGTCTTCATTTCGTCTTAGCTTGGCATTGCAACCGAGCTCTGTCCGGCTGCAACCTACGCGCTCATGCGTTCCTGTAATGTTCTTGATTTGGCCGGGAAATTGTGATTGTCTCGCCAAAGGGGCTCCAACGCCCTAATGGCGCGGGCTCGGGCAAGCCCACATTCGGGGTGGGCAAATGGTGGCGCGGGTTCGCACGGTCGCTTTCCAGGGCATTGAGGCCGTGCCCGTCGACGTGCAGGTGATGATCGCGCCTGGCAAGGTCAACATGCATATCGTCGGCCTTGGCGACAAGGCGGTGGCCGAAAGTCGAGAGCGGGTGCAGGCGGCGCTTCATGCCTCGGGCCTGTCGATGCCGTCGAAGAAAGTCACGGTCAATCTGGCGCCCGCCGACCTGCCGAAGGAAGGCAGCCATTACGATTTGCCGATCGCGCTTGGCCTGATGGCGGCATTGGGCGCCATTCCGGGCGACATGCTGGCCGGCTACGTCGTCCTTGGCGAATTGTCGCTTGATGGCACGATTGCCGCGGTCGCCGGTGCCTTGCCGGCGGCCATCGCCGCCAATGCAGAGGGCAAGGGACTCATCTGCCCGTTTGCCTGCGGGCCGGAAGCGGCCTGGGCGGGCAAGGAAATCGACATTCTGGCGCCGCGCAGCCTGATCGCCATCGCCAATCATTTTCGCGGCACGCAGGTGCTGTCGCGGCCGGAAGCCGGCATCCACGCCGCGGCACGCGACCTGCCCGACCTTGCTGACATCAAGGGCCAGGAGACCGCCAAGCGGGCGCTGGAAGTGGCGGCGGCCGGTGGTCATAACCTTTTGATGATCGGTCCGCCCGGCTCGGGCAAATCGATGCTGGCACAGCGGCTGCCGTCGATCCTGCCGCCGCTGGCGCCGAAGGAATTGCTTGAGGTCTCGATGATCGCCTCGGTGGCGGGCGAACTCGGCGAAGGCAAGTTGACCGACCGGCGGCCATTCCGCGCCCCGCACCATTCGGCTTCGATGGCGGCGATGGTCGGCGGTGGCGTACGTGCACGGCCGGGAGAAGTGTCGCTTGCCCATCACGGTGTGCTGTTTCTCGACGAGTTTCCCGAATTCACGCCGCAGACGCTCGATGCCTTGCGCCAGCCGCTCGAGACCGGCGACTGCATGATCGCGCGCGCCAATCATCGCGTCACCTATCCGGCGCGCATCCAACTGGTCGCGGCGATGAACCCTTGCCGGTGCGGCATGGCTGGCGAGCCGGGCTATCGCTGCCTGCGTGGCGAGCGTTGCCGCACCGACTACCAGGCGCGCATCTCGGGCCCGCTGCTCGACCGCATCGATCTGCGGATCGAAGTGCCGGCGGTGTCGGCAAGCGATCTGATCCGGCCCGACCGGGCGGAGAAAAGCGCCGAAGTGGCGCTGCGCGTGGCGCGCGCCCGCACCATCCAGCGCGAGCGCTTCGAACGGCTCGGCGCCACCCGCGCCACCACCAACGCGCATTGTGCGCCCTCGGTCATCGAGGAGATCGCCATGCCTGACGCCGCCGGCCTGTCACTGCTCAAGGACGCCAGCGAGAAGCTCGCCTTTTCCGCCCGCGCCTATCACCGGGTGCTGAAGGTGGCGCGCACGCTGGCCGATCTCGACGCCAGCGAAGCCGTCGGCCGCATTCACCTGGCGGAGGCAATTTCCTACCGCATGAGTTCGGAGCGCATGGCGCAGGCGGCTTGACGGGCAGGTGAGGCACCGCTTTCCCGGAGAAGGTGGCAAATCCTATAGGGACTATCTTGCGCGCTGTGAGCGCGCCGGAACCCAGCCATGAGCACTCGCATCGAAGACATGAGAAACCTTGGACCAGCTACAGCGCGGATGCTGGCGGAAATCGATGTTCTCTGTGAGGAGGATTTGCGCGGTTTAGGCGCGGTTGAGGCTTATCACCGTCTGAAATTCCGGTTCGGACAGCATATAACCATCAACGCGCTCTATGCGATGGAGGCGGCGATCCGCGGTTGTGACTGGCGGGCGCTCGACAGCGGAACCAAGGAGCATCTGCGTCGGCAGGCCCGCTATGCGACCGCGCGGCAAGCCGACCCTGCCGAATGAGCATTCACATCAACGGTGACGTTGGGTCTGCCGGCGTCGCATGGGCGTCGGACACTTCCGGTGCTCGCCTGAATATCAAGTGAACCAGCAGGCCGACGTATCCCACCTGAAGTATGACCATTGCTAGAATGGCCCAACCGAACGCCACCCAGACCGATCCGGCTTCAATGTAGGCCCAGATCGCCACCGTGATCGTGGTGGCGGACATGCCCACCAGGAACTGCGGAAAATACATCGTTTTGCCACCCGCTCGACCAGCCGCTAGTTAAGTTTTCACTAATTTAGCCAAATTGCAAGCTTACAGGACCAAGCTGCGCGCCTCGTCACGATGGCCGATGCCTCGCCGGCTTCCGCGATCACGCCATAACGGGCCCCTTACAAATCGGCCATGTCTGCAGTGCGGCGGACCTGATTGTCCGCTTGGCCGGCGTCCGCATCACCCAACGGCCCCCACCGGACGGGCGTCGGCCATTTTTCTCACCCCTTCACCGGAAGGATGGCCGTTATCGGCGCCCGACTAAGGTCTTGGCTGTTGCATTGGATGTTCCTTAGCTTAGACAATACGAATATGATTGGGTTTGGGGGTGTCGGCAATGTTCATCGACTACTACGAAATCCTGGAAGTTAGCCCGAACGCCAATTCAGAAACGCTGGAGCGAATATTTCGCTATTTTGCGATGCGCTATCATCCAGACAATCAACAGACCGGCGATGAAACCCGCTTCAGCGAAATCGTAGAAGCGCACAATACGCTCAAGGATCCGGTAAAGCGCGCTCAATACGACATCGCGTACAGGGATAATGCCAGCCTTCGCCGTGAATTGACCGAGGAAGCAAGCAGCACCAAAGGCATCGAGCGGGATGTCGTGATCCAGGCCAAACTCCTCTCGCTGCTTTACGCGAAGCGCCGGCACGACGTCACCAATCCCGGGATCGGAGATGTAGAACTCGAACGCCTGTCAGGCTGCCCGCGAGAACACCTGGAATTTCATCTCTGGTACCTGAAAGCAAAAGGCTGGATAGCAAGAGTGGAAAATGGAACGATCGCGATTACGGTAGAAGGCGTCGATCGCGCCAACTCCGAACACCGTCGCGATCCCGTCGTTCGGCTCCTGGACCACAGAGCCTCCTGAGGCCTTGTCGCTGGCTGGAAACCCAGGTCGAATATCCGCCGCCCCATTCACGGCAGCGGCAGGCCGCTTGTGGCTGTTCAGCCCTGCTTCGCCTTCAGCTCCAGCCGGCGCGCGTGCAGAACCGGTTCGGTGTAGCCATTGGGCTGGACGCGGCCTTTGAAGACCAGATCGCAGGCGGCCTGGAAGGCGATCGAGGTGTCGAAGTCGGCGGCCATCGGATGGTAGAGCGGGTCGCCTTCGTTCTGGCGATCGACGATCGCAGCCATGCGCTTCATCGTCGCTATCACCTGGTCCTGTGTGCACACACGGTGATGCAGCCAGTTGGCGATGTGCTGTGACGAAATACGCAGCGTGGCACGGTCTTCCATCAGGCCGACATCGTTGATGTCAGGCACTTTCGAACAGCCGACGCCCTGGTCGATCCAGCGCACGACGTAGCCGAGAATGCCTTGCGCGTTGTTGTCGAGCTCCTTCTGGATGTCTTCGGAAGACCAGTTCGGCCGCACCGCGACCGGCACCGACAGGATATCGTCGAGCTTGGCCTTGGGCCGGGTCTTGAGTGCTGCCTGCACGGCATGGACATCGACCTTGTGGTAGTGCGTGGCATGCAGCGTCGCCGCCGTCGGCGACGGCACCCAGGCGGTGTTGGCGCCGGCCTTGGGGTGGGCGATCTTCTCGGCCAGCATAGCAGCCATCAAATCAGGCATCGCCCACATGCCCTTGCCGATCTGTGCATGGCCGGCCAACCCGCATTCGAGGCCGGTGTCGACATTCCAGGCCTCGTAGGCGGAAATCCACGCGGCCTGCTTCATGTCGCCCTTGCGGATCATCGGACCGGCTTCCATCGAGGTGTGGATCTCGTCGCCGGTGCGGTCGAGGAAGCCGGTGTTGATGAATACCACACGCTCTTTCGCGGCACGGATCGCTTCCTTGAGGTTGACGGTCGTGCGCCGCTCCTCGTCCATGATGCCCATCTTGATGGTGTTCTTGGTCATGCCGAGCAGGGCTTCGACACGGTCGAATATCTCGACGGCGAAGGCGATTTCCTCCGGCCCGTGCATCTTGGGCTTCACCACATACATAGAGCCGGCGCGGGAATTGGCGCGGCGGCCATTGGGTCCGACGTCATGCAGCGCGATCAGCGCCGTCAGCGCCGCATCCATGATGCCTTCCGGCACCTCGTTGCCGTCGCGGTCCGTTATCGCCCGATTGGTCATCAGGTGGCCGACATTCCTGACCAGCATCAGCGAGCGGCCTGGCACGGTCAGCGTGCCGCCTGTGGGCGCGGTGTAGGAGCGGTCGGGATTGAGCCTGCGGACAAAACTCTTGCCGCCCTTGGTGATCTCTTCCGCCAGATCGCCCTTCATCAGTCCGAGCCAGTTGCGGTAGACGACGACCTTGTCCTGCGCATCCACCGCCGCGACCGAATCCTCGCAATCCTGGATGGTGGTCAACGCCGATTCCAGGATGACATCGGCGATGCCTGCCGGGTCGGTGCGGCCGATCTGGTTGTTGCGGTCGATCACGATCTCGATGTGCAGGCCGTTTCTGACCAGCAGCACGGCACCGGGATTGGCGGCATCGCCGCGATAGCCGACGAATTGTTTGGGATCGGCAAGCGTCGTCGAGCCGGCACCGGCGCCAAGCTTCAGCGCGCCATTGGCCACCGACAGGCCATTCACGCCTGCCCACTTGCCCGAGGTGAGCGGGGCAGCCTCGTCGAGAAAGCTCTTTGTCCAGGCGACGACCTTGGCGCCGCGCGCCGGGTTGAATTTCCCGCCCTTCTCGGCGCCGTCCGTCTCTGGGATCGCGTCGGTGCCATAGAGCGCGTCGTAGAGCGAACCCCAGCGCGCATTGGCGGCGTTCAGCGCATAACGCGCATTCATCACCGGCACCACCAGCTGCGGGCCGGCAACGACGGCGATTTCCGGGTCGACATTGCCAGTCGACACGCTGAAGGCTGGACCTTCGGGGAGGAGATAGCCGACCTCCCTGAGGAAGGTTTTGTAGGCCTCCATGTCGACGGGCGCGCCGTTGTCGCGATACCAGCCGTCGAGCTTTTCCTGCATGGCGTCACGTTTTTCGAGCAGCGCCCGGTTCTTCGGCGCCAGATCGTGGACGATGGCTGAAAACCCGTTCCAGAACGCGTCCGCTTCGATGCCGGTGCCGGGTAGCGCTTCCCTGGCTACGAACTCATGCAGCTCGCGGGCGATCCGCAATCCGGCGATCTCGATGCGATCGGTCATCAGGCTACTCCAGATGAAAGGGTTTGCGGGCCTTTGGCATGTCAGGTTTGCCGGGTCAATTCAGCTTAGGGTGAAGGTGGCGTTTTTGCAGCCTTCGTCATACCAAAGCGAAACGATATCTCATGGCACAGGTGGCCATGCTAATCGCATACATATCGTCAATTTTCTCATTCCAGTAAATCCGGCCTTATACATTGTATGTCAAATGAGGCAGGCATTTTGGGAGTATGCCGATGTTGAGATTTGCCTGGGTTACTGTTGTTTCACTCGTTGTTGCATTCGCGAGCGCCGCTCCCGTCGCTGCTGCAGATGTCGAGTTCGTCGGCACATGGCGGCAGGTTTACTCAACGGGCGGCAAATGTGCCGATTGCACGGTGGTTATCCGCAGCGGTCCAGGCCTTCAGGTCGATGCGAGCAATGGGTGGACCGCCGATCTGAAAGCGAAAATGATAAGTGGGGAACAGGCCTTGATCGGAAACGGCAGTTGGCCCGGGTCGGCATCGGCGGGCGCCAAGGCCAGAACCTTGTCGGCAGCCTTCAAGATTCGTCAAGATAAGCTGCTTTTGATCATGCAGATCATCGACCCGAACGGCAGTCGAATACGGGTGCACGCAGTGTTCGAGCGACTTACCGTGCCGAAATCTTCCATCTGACGGGTGCTATGCGCATTTGTTCAAATGCGCCAACGCGCTCACACCGCAATCCTTGGCCGGCCCGCGGCAACCGCCACCACATGGGCCTCGATGAACATGCGCTGGGCTTCGACTGTGGAAACGCGGAATTCGGTCGTGACATCAATCTCGGCGCTGTCGGTGCCGGCTTCCTTCGCGCGCGCCGCGACGATGGCGCGGACATCGGCCTCGGCCGCCGCGATCGCTGCCGCCTCGTCGAGGAAATCGCGCACGGTTTCACCCGAGGCAAGGCGAAACAGCCCTTCCCTGGGCTGGCTGACCCGCGCCTCGGCCGACACCCTGACCTGGCCGACGACGGCGCCGAGCGCGTTGGCGACATCGGTATCCTCAGGCACCACGCAGTCATTGCCGATCAAGGGCGGCAGCCCGGCATAGTGCAGCGGCGCCGAGGCGCCGAGGCCGATGACCGGGCGGTCGAGCGCCACGCTCAGCCGGGCAATGCCGGGATGCGCGTCGACCGCGCGCTGCACCAGCGCGTGCGCCACCGTCGAGGCACCATCGAGCCCGTCCTCGGCAAAGGCGGTTTCGAGGATATATTCGGCCGACCAGCGGGTCAGCGTCACCAGCACCCGCTCCGAGATCACTTCGGGCGAAGCGGCGATGAACTGGCCACGGCCGTCGCGCTTGCGCGCGAACAGTTCGGCGCCGAGACGCGCGGCAACCGGATCCCAGTTCGCCTGCTTGCGCAGCACATGGGCGGCATCCGACGGGGTGAAGCCGGCGATATGCACCAGCCCGCGCGACACAAGCCGGTTGAGCGTTGCGTTCTGCGCGTTCGAGGTCAAAAGCCTGTCGATGGCGAGCGGCGTGGCACCGATCATCTCGTAAAGCCTGGCTTCGGCGCCGGTGAGACCGGCGGCGAGCCGGTCCGGCACGCCGGTGCGCACCGCGAAGCGGCCGTCCATCCGGCCGGGATTGGGCGCTCGCAGCTGGCGCTCCAGCTCCGATGTGACTGCGCTGCCATGCGCCATGCCGGCCAGCGCCAGTGGTACCAGGCGGCGCGGCCCGAGCAGGATCCTTGGGTTGAGCGCGCCATCTTCCAGCGTCACTTCGGAATCGCCACCGAGGCCGAAGGTGCGCATGGCGACAGCCTCGACCATGGTGCGGAAGCCGCCGACGGTGGCGCCTTCCGGATCGAGCCGCGGCCGGCCGCCATCGAGCACGGCGACGTCGGTGGTGGTGCCGCCGATATCGGACACCATCGCATTGTCGAGCCCGGTCATGTGGCGGGCGCCCACCAGGCTGGCGGCCGGGCCGGACAGGATGGTCTCGATCGGCCGCTGGCGGGCGAACGCCGCCGAAACCAGCGCGCCGTCGCCACGCACCACCATCAGGGGTGCCGCGATGTTGCGCTGCTCGAGGAAGCCTTCGGTCGCCGCCACCAGCCGGTCGATCATCGAGATCAGCCTGGCATTGAGCAGCGTCGTCAGCGCCCGGCGCGGGCCGCCGAGCTTGGCAGACAGTTCGTGGCTCGATGTGACCGGCAGGCCGGTCGTTTCGCGGATCAGCTCGCGGGCGGCGATCTCATGCGCCGGATTGCGGGTCGCAAAATAGGCACAAACGGCAAAGCCGGACACCGAGGCGCCGAGTTCCGGCAGCGCCGCCTCCAGTCCGGACAGATCGAGTTTGGCGGCATTGCCGTGCACGTCGTGGCCGCCCGGACAAAACACCACCGGGTCGGTGCCGAGTGCGGCTTTCAGTCCGTCGCGGGCGAGGTCTCCCTCCGAAAAGCCGATCATCACCAGCGCGACGCGGCCGCCCTGGCCCTCGACCAGCGCGTTGGTGGCAAGCGTCGTCGACATCGAAACCAGTTTGATGGCGGCGGGATCGGTGCCGGCCTTCTGCAACACCGCATCGACGGCGCCGGAAATGCCGACGGCGAGATCATGCCTGGTGGTCAGCGCCTTGGCCTTGGCCAGCACCTTGCCCTTGTTGGGCTCCTCTTGCTTGCCTTCCGTCTCGGACCATAGCACGGCATCGGTATAGGTTCCGCCGGTGTCGATCCCTAGGAACAGCGGCTTTGGCTTGGTCTTGGCGGTCATCGTTTGGCGGCGGTCCGGCTGGCGAATTTATCTGCCCCTGCCCTTAGCCGATACAGGCCGGGCGATAAAGCCGCGACCGCTGGGCCAACACGCGATGGCCGTGATGAGGATTTGATCTCCCCCTCCGGGAGAGATCGCCAGCTTTGGCCGCAACGCTGCAACCATCTCCCGCCGGCGTCGAAAAGTCTGCGCGCCGTGCCGAAAGAAAGTCTAGCGAGATGCCGCTATTTCGCCGCGACAGTGCCCTTCATCGAGCTATGGATCGCACAATGGAACGGGTGTGCGCCGGCAGCTGATATCTTGACCTTGGCGCTCTTGCCGGTGGCGAGATGGCCGGTGTCGAAGGAGCCGTCAAGTGCGGTGGCGGTGTGCGTCATCGGATCGGCATTGGTGAAAGTGATGGTATCGCCGACGGCGACCGAGATTTTCGACGGGTTGAATTTCATGCCCTTGATCTGGACCGCATGATTGGCTGCGTAAGCGGGCATGGCAAAGGCAAGCAGAGCGAGTACGAGCATGGTGCGCATGATGGATTCCTCCTGAGCGCGGACCCTCATCCTACACTAACGCTGGCGAACTGTCTTTCATGCCACGAAGCCGATCTTTTTATGCGTACCGTCGCAAAACGGCTTGTTGGCGGAATGGCCACAGCGGCAGAGGAAGGTACGTTGCGTACGATCGACTGTGTGGCCGGTGCCGGTGACGATCTCGACATTGCCTTCGAGCTTGAGCGGGCCGTTGGTGGTCGGCGTCACCGTCAGCGGGCCGTTCCTTGCCTCCAGCGCCGGCGTGTCCTTCAGCGGCGGCTCGCCGGTGGCGGCAAAACCTGATTTGTTGTGGCTGCCGTCGCAGAACGGCTTGTTTTCGGACGCGCCGCAGCGGCACAGCGTGGCGCGGTAAAACGTTTCGCCGTCGAGCACGATCTCGGCATGGACCGCCAGCGGGCCGTTTTCCCGCAGCCGTACGGTGTTGACCACTGGCGGCTGCTCCTGCGGCCCGCCATCCTTCCTGACGTAGGTGATGGCGCCCGAGGGGCAGCTTTCGGCGATGGCGACGATCTTCTCGACGCTTGCCGCCTCGGGATGAATCCACTGGCCCGGTGCGTTGGGCACGAAGACATGCGGATCGCCGAGCACGCAGTTTCGCGAATGGATGCAGCGCCTGCCGGAGAACCCGACGTCGATCTTGTCGCCTTCGACCATACCGGCCATTGCCGTGCTCCTTCTGCCTGGCGCGCGTCGCGTCAACCAACGCGGCGCGCTCTGGGTATTCGCGCAGGCTAGGGGTTCGGCAGGATAACCGTCAAGCTGGCAACCCGGTCAGGGGACCAAGTCGATCTCCTCGGTTTCGCCGCCGTTGCAGGTATAGCAGCAATCCTCGCATTTTTCCTTGTTGCCGGGGCCGACACCCCAATAGGTCCCTTCGTCGCCATCGACCCAGGCGCCATAGCAGATCGATTCGCCGGCGTTGCAGGATATCGGCAGCTGCTTGGTCTCGCCGTCATCGAGGTAGAAATCCTTGTCGTTACCCGGCCAGACATAGTCACGGTCCTGGCTGTACAGTTCGACGCGCATGGCATTGGGATGGCCGTTCTTGATGGAAAAGGTGACGTCGTCGGCATGTGCCGCCGGCGCGAACGCCATGACGAGAGAAAGCGCGACCAACGTGCGGCGCGCGTAGGTGTAAAGCATGGTAACCCCCTGAAGTAGCGGCCCATCCGGCCGCGCGGCGACCATCGCATGCTGTGGTGAATCGCTAAAGGGATGATTGCAACAATTCCCGAACTGATTTTGGGGATATCGGCGTGCGTCTCCCCTATGGCACCAGATCGATCGTCTCGGTCGAGTGCTCCACGCAGAAGAAGCAGCAGGTGTCGCAGGGCTGGTCATTGTCCGGTCCGACGCCGGCGGAAATGCTGTCGTTGCCTTCGACCCAGGCGCCATAACAGATGTGTTCGCCCTGATTGCACGAGAGCGGCACGGATTTCTGCGAGCCGGGGTCGATCAGGAACACCTTGTCGTTGCCCGGCCAAACCGTTTCGCGGTCGCGGCTGAACAGTTCGACCGCAACCGCTTCCTTGCGCAGGTTCTTGATGAAGAAAGCCATGTCGGCGGCCTGAGCCGGGGCGGTGAAGACCAAGACCGCAAGCACAGCCATGCGAAACAGCGTCACGGTCTCGATCTCCCGAATCATCGCGGCAGAATCGCATGCAAGCAGGGAACTGGGAAGCCGCGACGCCGACGATCTCCTGTCCAAGACTGCGACGATCTCATCGGCATCCTTCGCCTCAATTCCGCCCATTAACAAAGTCGTAAGGAGTTGCTTAACCGTTCACGGCTATGTCACGGCCGGGGGGTCTGACAAAGTGAGCATGATGAGCAACAGCCCCGACAAGCGCAATGAATGGCGCGCGATTTTTTATGTGCAAGCCCGCGTTGCAATCCTGTTTGTCCCGGTCGTTGCCAGCCTGCTGATCATCGCGGCACTTGCCGGCAACGAACGCAAATCCGTTCCCGATATTGACCGGACCGTCACGGGCTCCGTGCGATAAAACGGCCTGATAGCAGGCGGTGATCGCGAGCTATCAGCGCATTGTCGTTTGGCGCTAAGGTCGTCCAATGGCTGCGGCATTGAACCAGTGGGCGCGAACGATCAAGCGCGACGTGCATGCGCTCTACCTTGCCGCGCGTGATCCCCGAACGCCGTGGTATGCCAAGGCACTTGCCGTGTGCGTCGCAGGCTACGCCTTATCCCCGATCGACCTGATCCCTGATTTCATCCCTGTGCTTGGCTACCTCGACGATGTGATCCTGGTCCCCTTGGGTATCCTTGCGGTTGTCAAGATGATACCGCCCGAGGTCATGGCGGAACACCGGGAGGCCGCCGCCCTTGCCGCTGACAGGCCGGTGAGCCGCATCGCGGCGGTTATCATCGCTTGTATCTGGGTCGCTTCGGTCGCGCTGGCGGCATGGCTGGGATATCGATACTTCGCTGGCTGATTCCCGACAGTCCCCGGGAGCCCAATGATGACGGGATCCCTTGAATCGGAAAGGCCGCCGCTTGCCCTGGTCGTCTTCGATGCGGCCGTCATGGTGTTGATCTGGCACGAGTGGAAATTCGTGCGACAACGCAAGCCGGCGTGACGATTGAACTATCGGCCCATCCCAGTGCGGCCTCAATAAAAGCGCGGAATCGGGCCGTTCTGCGGGGTCACGTCGTCGCCGAGGTCGATAAACACCTCGTCGACATAGCACCATGCCCAGCCTTCCGGCGGATCGTAGCCCTCGATGATCGGATGCCTGGTGGCGTGAAAATGCTTGGTGGCGTGGCGGTTGGGTGAGTCGTCGCAGCAGCCGACATGGCCACAGGTGCGGCAGAGCCGCAGATGCACCCATTGCGAACCGCTCTTCAGGCATTCCTCGCAGCCGAGCGCGCTCGGCGTCACCTTCCTGATGTCGCGCGTATGCCTGCATTCATCCATCATGGTCTCCCGGGCGTTAGAGGTGCGTTGGCGTTGCCGAGCGCGAGATATGCATGCAAGGCCGCGACCACCTGGGCACCTTCGCCGACAGCCGCAGCGACCCGTTTGACCGAGCCTGAGCGGACGTCGCCGATGGCGAATACGCCGCTGCGGCTCGTCTCCATCTGCGCCGATCCCAGGTCCGATCCGGTGCGCACGAAACCCTTGGCGTCCAGCGCCACGTCGCAGTTCGCCAGCCAGTCGGTGTTCGGGTCGGCTCCGATGAACAGGAAGAGATGGCGGATCGGGCGCGTCGTTTCCTCGCCGCTTACGCGATTGCGCCAGCGCACGGCGGCAAGATTGCCCCCGTCGCCTTCCAGGGCTTCGACCTCGGTTCCGGTCAGCACCTCGATGTTCGGCTGCGCCTTGATGCGCTCGACGAGATAGCGCGACATGCTGGCTTCGAGGCTGCCGCCGCGTGCCAGCAACGCCACCTTGCGCGCGTGGCTGGCCAGGTAGACCGCCGCCTGTCCGGCAGAGTTGCCGGCGCCGACAAGTGCTACTTCCTGCCCGGCGCAAAGCCGGCCTTCGATGGGCGACGCCCAATAATGCACGCACGTTCCCTCGAACTGCGCCAGGTTCGGGACATCGAGGCGGCGATAGCGCGCGCCACTGGCGATCACCACGCTGCGGGTGCGAACGGTCTCGCCGTCGCCGACATCGAGCGTGTAGCGGGCATTTCCGGTGGCGGAACTCAATAGCTTCACCTCGTCCGGAATCACCATTTCGACGCCGAATTTCTGCGCCTGGTTGTAGGCGCGCGCCATCAGCGCCATGCCAGAAATGCCCGTGGGGAACCCGAGATAGTTCTCGATGCGCGAGGAGGCACCGGCCTGTCCACCGAAGGCACGGCAATCGAGCACGATGGTCGATAGCCCTTCTGAAGCCGCATAGACCGCAGCCGCCAGCCCCGCCGGTCCGGCGCCGACGATGGCGACGTCGTATAATTTGTCGGCATCGATCGGCCGCAGCAGGCCGATGCAGCGGGCGAGATCCTTCTCACCGGGATTGAGCAGCAGCCTGCCGTTCGGACACAGCACGATCGGCAGATGGTGAGGGTCGACATCGAAGCGTTCGACCAGTGTTTTGGCGCAAGGATCGCTCTCGGAATCAAGCACGCGGTGCGGCTGGCCGCTGCGAGCAAGGAAACCTTGCAGCCGCAACACGTCGCTGTTGTCCTGGGGTCCGATGATGATCGGCCCGCTGGTGGAACTTTCCAAAAGCCCGACGCGGCGCAGGATCAGTGCCCGCATGATGCGCTCGCCAAGATTGGCCTCCTGCACCATCAGGTCGCGCAGCCGCTGCGAGGGGATGACGAACGCCTCCACAGGATCGGCGGCCTGCGCATTCACCAGCGAGGGACGCGCCGAAAGCTGCGCCAGTTCGCCGACGAAACTGCCCGGTCCATGGGTGACGATCGTCTCGCGCCGGCCGAGCCCGCCACCCTGGATGATGTCCACTTTGCCCGACAGCACGACGATCAAGCCGGGCGCCACATCGCCTGCGGTGATGATGTTCTCGCCGGCGGCATAGAAGCTGGCCTCGCCGAACCGGCGCATGCGATCGATGTCCGCCTCGGCCAGCGTCGGGAAGGCTTGGTCGCGACGGGCGCCGAAGATCGGGTTAGTGGATTGAGACATGGCTTTGAGCGTAGCGAAGGGGTCGCGCGGTTTGAAGTGGTTTGTTCGGCGCCTGGCCGGAAGGGGAGGTTGGCGGCAAAGAAAAAGCCCGGACAAACCGGGCTTTTTCTCTAAGTTTCTGAACCGTCGAATGGTTCGAAACGGGAATTTGGTGCCCAGAAGAGGACTCGAACCTCCACTCCTTGCGGAACACGGACCTGAACCGTGCGCGTCTACCAATTCCGCCATCTGGGCTGGTGCGGGCTGATGTAAGCGGGCGAGCGATGTGTGTCAACGCGCTTTTTTCAAAGCATGATCCCGAAAAGTGGGAACTGGTTTTCTCGGACAAACAGTTTCCGTTTGTCCAGAGATCATGCTCGATCAAGAACGGCCGGCCGCTTGCCGGCTGAAGGACTGTCAGCCCTCCAGCACTTCCTTCGAAGCCACGGTCGAATCGGCGTTGAGCTGGTAGATGACCGGCACGCCGGTGCCAAGCTCCAGCTTGACGATCTCCTCGCCCGACTTGCCGTCCAGCGCCATGATCAGCGCGCGCAGCGAGTTGCCATGCGCGGCGACCAGCACCGTGCCGCCGCGCAGTACATGCGGCTGCAGATCGTGCAGATAATAGGGCCAGACCCGGGCGCCGGTGTCCTTCAGGCTTTCGCCGGCGGGCGGCGCCACGTCATAGGAACGGCGCCAGACATGCACCTGCTCCTCGCCCCATTTCTTGCGGGCGTCGTCCTTGTTGAGGCCGGAGAGATCGCCATAGTCGCGCTCGTTCAGTGCCTGGTCGCGGATGGTTTTCAGATCGCTCTGGCCGACCGCGTCGAGAACGTGCTGGCAGGTCTTCTGTGCCCTGATCAGCGCCGAGGTGAAAGCGATGTCGAATTTCAGCCCGCGCGCCTTGAGTTTCTGGCCGGCGGCCCTGGCCTCGGCGTGGCCCTGCTCGGTCAGGTCGACATCGCGCCAGCCGGTGAACAGGTTTTTCAGGTTCCATTCGCTCTGGCCGTGGCGCACGAGCACGAGGGTTCTCGACATGTTTGCTCCCTTCGGGTTGGCAGATTGGCAAGTTGGCGGATTGGTCGCTCAGCCGAGGCCGAGCACGTCCCGCATCGAATACAATCCCGGCTTCTTGCCGCGTGCCCACAGGGCCGCCTTGACGGCGCCGCGGGCGAAGATGGCGCGGTCCTCAGCATGGTGTGCCAAGGTGATGCGCTCGCCGGTGCCGGCCAGCATCACGCTGTGATCGCCGACCACCGAGCCGCCGCGCAGCGTAGCAAAGCCGATCGAGCCCGTCTTGCGCACGCCGGTATGGCCGTCGCGGACGCGCACATCATTGCCGGCCAACGCGATGCCACGCCCGGCGGCAGCGGCTTCGCCGAGCAGCAGTGCGGTGCCCGACGGTGCATCGACCTTGTGCTTGTGGTGCATTTCGAGGATCTCGATGTCGAAATCGTCGGCGTCGAGCGCGCGCGCCGCCTGTTCGACCAGCACCGCCAGAAGATTGACGCCGAGGCTCATATTGCCCGACTTGACGATCGTCGCATGACGCGCCGCAGCGGCGATCCTGGCGTTGTCGTCGGCCGAGCAACCGGTGGTGCCGATGACATGGACGATGCGCGCCTGCGCCGCGTAGCCGGCGAACTCGACTGATGAGGCCGGCGTGGTGAAATCCAGCACGCCATCGGCCCTGGCGAAGACGGGTAGCGGATCATCGCCGATCGCCACATCGATCCGGCCGACGCCGGCGAGTTCACCCGCATCCTTGCCCAGATGGGGTGAGCCCGCGCGCTCGATCGCGCCGATGACCCGCGCGCCGGGGATGGTGTGGATGGCACGGATCAGGGTCTGGCCCATGCGGCCGGCCGCGCCGACCACCACCAGGCCCATATCGATCCTGTCGGTTGCGGGCGTCTCGCTCATGTCGTGCTCCCGGCGATGCTCTTCTGCGTCTCGATGTTGCGAATTGGGCCTTGGGCCGAAGTCTGGATCGGTGCGCTGTCATCGACAAGCCCCAGGCCCTTGACGCCCTGGATGCGGTGGAAACGCGCATAGACGCTGTGCGGATCGGCCATCAGCGAGGCATGGGTGCCCTCTTCGACCAGCCGGCCCTGTTCCATGACGATGATGTGGTCGGCGTTGACCACCGTCGACAGCCGGTGCGCGATGACGATGGTGGTGCGCCCTTCCATGACCTGGGTGAGCGCCTGCTGAACGCGGGCTTCGGCCTCGTTGTCGAGCGCCGATGTCGCCTCGTCGAGCAAAAGGATCGGCGCCTGCCGCACGATGGCCCGCGCAATCGACACGCGCTGGCGCTGGCCGCCCGACAACGTCACGCCGTTTTCGCCGACCGGCGTGTCATAGCCCTGCGGCTGCTGGCGGATGAAGTCGTCGGCCGCGGCCTGCCTTGCGGCCTGTTCGATCTCGGCGTCGGTGGCGCCCAGCCGGCCATAGCGGATGTTGTCGCGAATGGTGCCTTCGAACAGATAGGGCTGCTGCGAGACATAGGCGATGGAGCCGCGCAGCGACTGTTTGGTGACCTTGGAGATGTCCTGGCCGTCGATCTCGATCGTGCCCGCATCGACGTCGTAGAAGCGCTGCAGCAGCGCCACCAATGTCGTTTTGCCGGCGCCTGAAGCGCCGACGATTGCCGTGACCTTGCCGGCGGCGGCGACAAAGCTCAAATCGTGCAGGACCGGCGCCTCCTCGACATAGCGGAAGGAGACGTTGTCGAAGCGAACTTCGCCGGAGGTGAATTTCGCCTCGGCGGCACCTTGCGCGTCACTTTGCTGCGGCTCGATGTCGAGAAGCTCATAGATCATGCGCGCATTGACCAGCGCGCGTTCCATGCCGACCTGCATGCGCGCCAGCCGGCGGGCCGGATCATAGGCGAGCGTCAGCGCCGTGATGAAGGAAAACACCGCACCCGGCGGCTGGCCGAGAACGGTGGCCCGGTAGCCGGAATAGGCGATGACGCTGGCGAAGGCGATGCCGGCCAGCAGTTCGGAAACCGGCGTCAGCCGCTCGGAGACGCGGGCGATCTTGTTCGAACGCTGTTCCGCATCCTCGGCGAGCTTGCTGATGCGGCGCGACAGCTCGTCCTCCATGGTGAAGGCCTTGACGATGGCGATGCCTTGCGTGGCCTCCTGCATGGCGCCGATCAGTCGCGAGTTGATCTGCACCGATTCGCGTGTGATACGGCGCACCCGGCGCATCAGGTAGGTGACTGTCCAGATCAGCGGCGGCCCGATCAGCAGCGAGCTCAGCGAAAGTATCGGATCCTGATAGATCATGACGCCGATCAGGCCGATCAGCGAGACGGCGTCTCGCGCCGTCGAGGTCACCGTCATCGACAAAAGGTCGCGAATGCCGTTGACGTTCTCGTTGACCTGCGCGGCCAGCCGCCCGGACCTGGTGTCGTTGAAGAACGAGACGCCAAGCTTCATCAGATGGTTGAAGATGCGCTGCTGGTAGCGCGCCACAAGATTGTTGCCGATCCTGGCCATCGTCACTGCCTGGCCGTAGCCGGCAAGGCCGCGCAGGATGAAAGCGCCGAGCAGTGCCGCGCAGATCCATGGGATCAAGTCGCCGCGCCGTTCATAGAAGATCTGGTTTACGACCGGGCTCATGATCCAGGCGGCAAGCGCCGTCGTCGCCGACACGGTCAGCAGGCAGAGGATCGTGAAAATATACGCGCCGCGATATTCGCGGCCGTTTTCCTGGAGAATGCGGCGGATGACCGCCACGATCTCGCCCGCACGGGGTTTCGACAAATTGGGAGGCTGAAATGTCAAATCGGAGCGCTTCGTAGGTTTCCGCTTCCCGCGGCCGGGCAATTCGGCACCCCTCTTAACGCCAAGCAGCCGGCTTGCCTATGCCTTGGGGTGACTAACTTCGTCGCGCCAGCGCCTGCCTGCCGTCTGGACGCCGAACAGCGAGGGGTTCCGGGCGTAGGCGGCAAGGCCCAGGAGTGCGGCCAGCGGGTGGGTGATGACATAGACCGGCATGGTGCGCATCAGCGCGCTGTGCGGCGCCTTGTCCTCGAAGGCAGCACGGAAATTGCCGGCTTTCAGCGCCGGCACGATCTTTTGCGCGATGCCGCCGGTGAGGAACACGCCGCCACGGCTCATGAACACCAGAGCGAGATCGCCGGCGGTGCGCCCGAGGCAGGTGACGAAGGTCTCCAGCGCTTCCTCCGCAACCGGATCGGTCTTTGCAAGTGCGGCGGCGGTGACTTCGGCCGGCGTGGTGAACGACGCCGGTTTGCCGTCCGCCTTGGCCACCGCACGGTAGACGTTGACCAGGCCGCGTCCGCACAGGATCTGCTCGCCCGAAATGCGGCCTTCGAGCTTCTCGATATGCGGAAAAACCTCGAAATCGCGCGGCGTGCGCGGGCCGATGTCCATATGGCCGCCCTCGCCGGGCACCGGTATCCAACGGTGAAGCGCATGGACCAGCCCGGCGACGCCGAGACCGGTTCCCGGACCGAGCACGACGCGACCGGCATTGGGCTCCGGCGTACCGCCGCCGATCTTTTCCATATGCTCCTCGCCGAGCGCGACGACGGCGAGCGCCTGCGCTTCGAAATCGTTGAGCACGACGATGTCGCTCAGCCCGAGGCTGGCGAACATTTTTCTCGGCTTGACGATCCACGGGCAGTTGGTGAGCTCGATCTCGTCGCCGTCGACCGGGCCGGCCACCGCCAGCACCGCGGAGTTGGGGCGCACCGATGAGCGATCGATCACGACCGCCTGGATTGCTTCGTCGATGGTGTTGTAGTTGGCGGTCTGGACGATGGCGGGCTCGCCGGCCTCGGAATTGGCATCGAGCACGATCGAAAAGCGCGCATTGGTGCCGCCAATGTCGCCGATCAGGATCGGAAACCGCAACAAAGTATCGTCGTCGCCTGTGCCTGGCATGCTCTCGTCCGTCTCCGGCGCCCCTGACGGCATCTAGCCGCTCTCCCGTTGACTAGCGCATGAGTTTGAAAAGGGAAACGGTTTTCGAACCCACGGGCGCGCTGCGGCCGGTTCTGCGGCCAAACGGCCACTGTTTCGCAAAACGGGCCATCATAGTTTTGAACTGGCCCCCATCTGGACTCCGAACGGCGATAATCGCATTCTCCCCGTGAGGGGAGAGGCTTGGAAAAATCGCGCTACGACAACCGGTCTGGCCAGTGGCGTAAGCGGGCCGCGCGAGGGCGCCGCTGGTTGCCTTCGCGTAACGCCGTATCGTGGGCGCTCATCCTTGCGGCAATCATAATTCTGTCTGCTCTGATTGCGCTAAAAGCTGGTCCTGCGCAGGTTTAATCTGGTTTGACGTCGATAGATGCCGCGACGGTCAGTTTCCAGGCGGCCGTGGCCGCGGCAGCGGGATGCCGATCTCGGGCGTCGCGGTGAAGGCGTTCACCGCGCTCGGCAATCCAGCCGTGCCGCTGGCCGTCGTGGCGGGCAGCGACGGCGCTTCCGGTTCGGGAGCGGCCACCGCGACCGGCACGCCGCCGCCATGATAGGTCGCGGCCTGGGCTGAAGCCGGCCCGGGCGCGTCGAGCACGGCGCGGCATTCCTGGGGCAGGTTCGCCATCGTCATCAGATCGCGGGCCTTCGGCGCGTCAGGGTTTTTGTTGGGCCGCCACGGCTCCTGCGTGAACCACCAGGCCAGCGGCTTGCCGCAGCCGTCATCGTCCGGCGTTGCCTCCTGCGCCTTGCAGCCGGGCGAGCCCGGCTGGCAGCCGATGCGCATGTGGAAGTGATAGTCGTGGCCCCAGAACGGCCTGATCTTGCGCAGCCATGAACGGTCGCCCTTGACGGTGTCGCAGAGTTTTTTCTTGATGCCCGGATTGACCAGGATGCGTTCGACTTGCGCGTAGCTCGCCGCCCGCATCAGAAGCCTTGTGTGCGCCGGCGTCCACAGCGCGTCCTTCACAAGATGGGTCTTCTCGTCGACCATCAAGGTGGCGCTCATCGATTCGCGCTGCGCCATCGACAGCGGATGGCTGGGCATCGGTGTCAGCCATATGTCTGCGTCGAGCCCGATCTGGTGCGAGGCATGCCCTGTCATCATCGGGCCGCCGCGCGGCTGCGAAATGTCGCCGATCAGCAAGCCGGGCCAGCCATCGACTGATGCGTCGCGCGACAACTTCTCGATGACCGCGATCATCGCCGGATGACCCCAGCGGCGGTTGCGCGAAGGCCGCATCACCTCCCAGGTCGGACCATCCATCGGAATGGCGACACCGCCGGCAAAACAGCCCTTGGAATAGAAGCCAATGGATTGCGCAGCTGCTGCTGTCGGCAGCTTCTTGGCGCCAAACAGGTCCTTTGCCCGCTCCTCAGCCGCGGCTGGTTGCGCGGTAAGCCCTGCGATGGCAGCCAGGCCAAACGCAGCGGCCAGGATTGTCCTTCTGCCCGGCGACGATGGTCCCGATGCCTTCATGAACCCCACTCCTTCACCGCTTGAACCGCCGAATCATAGCATGCCCAACGTACGGCTTCGACCGTTAGCGCTTCATCGGACTGCGCGCTTCGCCGTCGCGCCAGTCGCCGCTTGCCCACATATGGTCGAGGGCGGTGCGGTAGTCCGGAAATCGAAAACGATAGCCCGCCGCCTTGATCGCTGCGTTGGCGACACGCTTGTTCTCGCCATAGAAGGACCGCGCCATGGGCGAAAGTTGGGCGCCGTCGAATGGAATTTCGGGCGGCGGCGTGACACCCATCAGCGAAGCGGCATAGGCGACGACATCCTGCGGCGGCGCCGGCAGATCGTCGGTGACATTGAAGGTCCCACCAGTATTGCTGTCGATGAGCTGCCAAAGCGCACCGGCAATGTCATCGCAATGGATGCGATTGAACACCTGGTCCGGCTTGACCAGCCGCCTTGCGGTGCCGTTTTCCAGATTGACCAGCGCATTGCGGCCCGGCCCGTAAATGCCGGACAGGCGCAGGAGCGCAACAGGCCGACCGATGTCCGAGCCCAATTGCAGCCAATCCTGCTCGGCCCCCACCCGCATCACCGAGCGCTTCGACACCGGCCGGCATTCGGCCGTTTCATCGACCCACGCGCCGTCGTAATTGCCGTAGACGCCGACGGTCGAGAGATAGCCGATCCATTGGAGCGCCGGCATTTGAGCGATTGCCTCCCGGGCAGCGTTCAAGACGGGATCGCCGGCCTCTTCTGGGGCGATCGAGATTACCAGATGCGTTGTTTTTTCCAGCGCATCCCCAATTTCGTCAGTCAGCGCACCATCGAACAGCAGCGGCGCGATGCCGGCCTGGCGCTGCGCCTCGAATTTGTCCGGGGAGCGCGTCGTGCCGAATATGTTGGCGGGCCCCTTGTTGGCGCGGGCAAAAGCCTTGCCGGAATAGCCGGCGCCGAAGATGAAGACCTGTTTCTCGTTCATGCATGCGTCCTGGTTGGCCGCGCCAGACGCCATTCGTCGCGCACGGCCGTATCGGTCTCGGTTTTCAGGCCGATAGCTGCCCGTTCTGAATATTCGGCATCAGGCACCAGCCGCGCCAGCGCCCATATTGCCGCGCCCCGCACCAGCGGCGAGGCATCGTCCAGCAAGGCACGCACGCTGACGGCAAGCGCGGTGTCGCCGGAATTGCCGGCGGCGATCAATGTGTTGCGGACAAAACGATCGCGGCCGATGCGTTTTATCGGCGAACCGGAGAAGAAAGCGCGGAAGGCCGCCTCGTCCAGTTGCAACAGCCGGCCAAGCGGCGGCTCGCGCAATTCATCGCGCGCGGCGAGCTTGGCCTCCGAAGCAGCCCGGGCGAACTTGTTCCACGGGCAAACGGCCAAACAATCGTCGCAACCATAGATGCGGTTGCCGATCTGTTCACGGAATTCATGCGGGATCGGCCCCTTGTTCTCGATGGTGAGGTACGAAATACAGCGCCGCGCATCGAGCCGGTAGGGCGCCGGAAATGCATCCGTCGGACAGGCGTCGAGGCAGGCACGGCAGGAGCCGCAATGGTCGATCTCCGCCTTGTCGGGCACCAGTTCGGCGGTGGTGAAGATCGTGCCGAGGAACAGCCAGGAGCCATGCTCGCGGCTGACCAGATTGGTGTGCTTGCCTTGCCAGCCGAGACCTGCGGCTTCCGCCAGCGGTTTTTCCATCACCGGTGCGGTGTCGACGAACACCTTCACGTCGCCGCCGGCACGGGCAACGATCTTGCCGGCGATCTCCTTCAGCCGGCCCTTCATCACCTCGTGATAGTCGCGGTTCTGCGCATAGACCGAGATCGCGCCGCGGTCGCGCTTGGCCAGCACGCCGCGCGGATCATGGTCGGGACCGTAATTCATCGCCAGCACGATGATCGAGCGGACCTGCGGCCATAGCACCGTCGGGTCGCCGCGGCGTTGCAGTGTCTCGGCGATCCAGTCCATCGAGCCGTGAAAGCCGTCGGCGACAAATTCGGCCAGCCGCGCCGGCGCAACCGGGATCGCATCGGGAGAGGTGACGGCGACGGCATCGAAGCCGGCGCGACGCGCCTCCGCGTCGATCAGCGTGCGCAGTTTTGCGGCGTCAGAAGTCGAGGTCCGCATAATGCGACACCGGCGACAGGCCGCGTACGCGGTCGGTCAAAAGCGGCCGGAAGGAGGGCCGTGACTTGACCCGCGTGTACCATTCGCGCGCTGCAGGATGCTCGCGCCAATCGATCTCGCCGAGATAATCGAGCACCGACAGCGTCGCGGCAGCGGCCAGATCGGCATAGGTAACCCTGGAGCCCGCCAGCCAATGGCGAGTGCCGGCCAGCCAGTTGGTGTATTTCATGTGCTGGCGGATGTTGGCGCGCGCCGCACGGATCGCGCCTGAATCGGGCGAGCCGCCGCCCGCAACCTCCGGCATCACCGGCTTCAGCACCCGTTCGCGCACCAGATGGCGGGTGACTTCGCTTTCGGCCTTGTTGAGGTACCAGTCGATCAGCCGGCGGATTTCGGCGCGCTGCATCGGATCTTCGGCGAACAGTCGCTTATCGCGCTTCAAGACACCGCGTGTTTCATCGAGATATTCCGATATGACGGTTGCACCGACGATCGGCACGTCGCCTTCGGCCAGCAGGATCGGCAGTGTGCCGGCTGGGTTCAGCGCCAGGAACTCCTTGCGTCGGGTCCACGGCTTTTCCTCAATCAGGGCCAACTCCTCGCCATACTCGCCGAAAGCGAGGCGGACGAAGCGACAAGTGGCGAACATGGGATGATGGAAAAGCGTCAGCATGGTTCCGCGATGATAAAGCGCACTGGCGAATCGAAGGGCGCACCGGTAAGTCTTGGCCGCCCGGTTAGCGGGCCGTCAGGGTGTTGCGACCTATAGGGGGACTTGCACGCCATGACAAGCAAGCCGTTCTGTCAGCCGTCACGCCAATCCCGAGGTAGCCATGGAAAGCCAGCCATTCGTCGAAGCCCTGCTGCTCGGCCTGCTGGAGGGGCTGACCGAGTTCATCCCCGTCTCATCCACCGGCCATATCCTGCTCGCCGGCCATTTCCTCGGCTTCCATTCGACCGGCAAGGCCTTCGAGATCCTGATCCAGCTCGGCGCCATCCTGGCGATTCTCAGCGTCTATTTCCGCCGGCTGTGGCAAATGCTGGTCGACCTGCCGCATGACCGGCTGACAAGGCATTTCGCCATCGGTGTCCTCATCGCTTTCCTGCCGGCGGCGATCATCGGCGCGCTGGCGCATGATTTCATCAAGGCGGTGCTGTTCGAATCGCCGCGGATGATCTGTATCATGCTGATCATCGGCGGCTTCGTGCTGCTGGCGGTGGACCGCATGAACCTCAAGCCGTTCTACCGCGACGTCGAGCGGTTCCCGACCCGGCTTTACCTGCAGATCGGCCTTTTCCAGTGCCTGTCGCTCGTTCCCGGCACGTCACGCTCGGGTTCGACGATCGTCGGCGCGCTGCTGCTGGGTGTCGACAAACGGGCGGCGGCCGAATTCTCCTTCTTCCTCGCCATCCCGACCATGGTCGGCGCCTTCGCCTTCGACCTGTTCAAGAACCGCAACGTGCTGAGCAGCGCCGACCTGCCGATCATCGCCGTCGGCTTCGTCGCCGCCTTCGTCACGGCGCTCATCGTCGTGCGCTTCCTGCTCGATTACGTCTCGCGCAACGGCTACTCGCTGTTCGGCTGGTGGCGGCTGGTGGTGGGTGGTGTCGGGTTGGTGGCGCTGATGGTTTGGGGGTGAGCTTACCCTCCCCCTTGTGGGGATGGTGAGCAACCTCAATTCCTTCCATAGAACGCATTCTCGACATGCACCGGCCAGCGCCAGGGCAGCACCGCGACCATGTCGAAGCGCATCGACAGTTTGCCGTAATCGGACTGGCGCGACAGCCAGATGTCGGCCGCCCCCTCGATGCGGCGCTCCGATTCATGGCCGATCGCCTCCATGGCTTCCATCAGCGTGCGCCGCGCCTTGACCTCGCCGCACAGCACGCCGTCGCCGCCGCCCGCGCTCCGGGGGCGCTCGCCGCAGCGGGTGCGGTGGCGGCGCGCCAGAATCCGGTAGCCCTTCAACACCAATGCTGCCGCCGCCAGCCATTCGCCGCGGTGGCCGCGCCGATAGGCTTTTTGGCGGCTGGCACTCGGGCGCTCAGCCACCGTCGCTTTCTCCAGAAGCATGCTTGAGTTCGAGAAGCCGCCGATACAACGCCTGTTTCTGGCCGCCGATCATTTTTGCGGCTTCCGCCGCTGCCTTGGAAGCCGGCATTTCGCCGGCGAGCGACAGCAACAGGCGGTCGATGTCGGCCGGTTCGTCGGCCTTGGCCTCGGCCGGACCGACGCAGACGACGATTTCGCCCTTTGGAGTATCGGCCGCCGCATAATGGTCGGCCAGCGCCTGCAGCGTGCCGGTGCGCATCTCTTCAAAGGTCTTGGTCAATTCGCGGCCGATCGCGGCCTTGCGCTCGCCGCCAAGCGCCTCGACCATGGCGGCAAGGGATTCGGCCAGCCGGCGCGGTGATTCGAAGAAGATCAGCGTCGCCGGCACAGCCTTCAGTGCCCCAAGCCGCGTCAGCCGCTGCCCTGATTTGACCGGCAAAAAACCGGCGAACAGGAAGGCGTCCGACGGCAGGCCGGATGCGGTCAACGCCGCGAGCGGCGCCGACGGGCCGGGAATCGGCACGACGCGAATGCCGTGGTCGCGCGCCTCGCCGACCAGCCGGTAGCCCGGATCGGACACCAGCGGCGTGCCGGCGTCGGAGATCAGCGCCACGCTCTGTCCGGCCTGGAGCGCGGCGATCAGCTTCGGCCCGGCCTCGCCGGCATTGTGTTCGTGATAGGCCGTGGTGCGGCGGCGAATGGCGTAGCGGTCCAGCAGCACGCGCGACACCCGCGTGTCCTCGCAAGCAACGATGTCGGCGGCGGCCAGCGTCTCCAGCGCGCGCAGCGTGATGTCGGCCAGGTTGCCGATCGGCGTCGCCACCAGATAGAGCGCCGGCTCGAGCGGTCGGGCCGCGATTTCGGTCTGCCCGATCACATAGCTGCGCTTGCCCGTTTCGGCGGTCACTGATGCCTTCTCCATTCAGCCCTGTTTGGCACGGCCAGCGTCGGCTTGCAAAAGCTGACGTTGCGTCTCCCTCGCCATTCCTTTGCCACAGTAGGGAACGAAACCGGCTACGGCGGATTTACCCCCTGATTCCCGAGGAGGACAGGATGGATAGCCTGAAGATGCAGGACGCTTTCGAACCCTATCGCGCCGAGCGCAACCGCGTTGCCGTACTGCCCGCGAAGACCGACGCCAGCCTGGCCAGGCATACCCTCTTGCCTACGAATGTCAGGCTTTCCGACAACAAACCCGATAGCACGACGGAGCACTGACCGGACGATGCCCAATCGCTTCGATATCTTCATCACCCGTCTTGAAACAAAAAACGCCCGCAACGACGCGCCGCTACATCCGATAGGCGACCAGCACCGCGGTCGCCGCGATAAGGGCGACGCCAAGCCAGTCCGCTCCGGCGAGTCGCCCGCCGAAAAAGGCCGCGGCAAACAACCCCACAAGCACGACGCTTAGAGCATTTGACTGCTTATCGCGCCAGGTCCGCCACCACGGCGTCGAGCACGATCATGCCGGCTGGTGTGGCGCGCAGGCGAGCATTGCCGATCGGTGCCACCAGCCCCTCGCCCTGCAGCATCGACAGCCGGGCCGTCGACAGGCCGCGTCCGGAGAACGCCTCGTAGCGGGAGAGGTCGATGCCTTCGGCCAGCCGCAGGCCCATCAGCAGGAACTCGTCGGCTTCTTCCGAACGCGTCAGGATCTCGCCACCGGTGACGCCATGGCCCTTGGCCTCGACCAGATTGGCCCAGGTTTCCGGCATCCGCTCGGCGATCGTGACTGTGCGGCGGCCGTTCTCGACGAAGCGGCCATGCGCGCCTGGCCCCACACCGACATATTCGCCGTAGCGCCAGTAGGTCAGATTGTGCCGGCTTTCGGCGCCCGGCCTGGCGTGGTTGGAAATCTCGTAGGCTGGCAGGCCATGCGCCGAGGTGATCTCCTGCGTCAGCGCATAGAGGTCAGCGGCGTGGTCGTTGTCGGGGATGACGAATTTCTTCGCGGCATGCAAGGCATGGAACGGCGTGCCCTCCTCGATGGTCAACTGGTACAGCGACAGATGATCGGCGGCGTGGCCGATCGCCTGTTCGAGTTCGGCCTGCCACGCTTCCGGTGTCTGGCCGGGTCGGGCATAGATCAGGTCAAAGGACAATCTTGGGAAGATTTCCCGCGCGAGCCCGATCGCGTGCAGCGCTTCCTCGACATTGTGAAGCCGGCCGAGGAAGCGCAAATCCTTGTCGTTCAGCGCCTGTACCCCGAGCGAGACGCGGTTGACCCCGGCCGCCCGGTAGCCGCGAAAGCGTTCGGCCTCGACCGAGGACGGATTGGCCTCCAGCGTCACCTCGATGCCGTCGGGGACGGTCCAGTTCCTAGCCACGGCGTCCAGAGCCCTGGCCACCGTTTCCGGCTTCATCAGCGACGGCGTGCCGCCGCCGAGAAAAATGCTGGTGACCTCGCGCGGCCCGGTGCGCTCGCGCATCGTTGCCAGTTCAGCCTCGAAAGCGCTGGCGAAGCGGTCCTGATCGACTGGCTGGTGGCGGACATGGCTGTTGAAATCGCAATAGGGGCACTTGGCCGCGCAGAACGGCCAATGAATATAGACGCCGAAGCCGGGCGTCCGGTCGAGCAGCATGCTCATGACGAACCCAATCGTGCTTGGGCGAACTTCTGGAAAGCGCGAGCGCGGTGCGACAGCGCGGTCGGCTGGCCGGGCTTCCAGCCATGTTTTTCCTCGGCGCTCATCTCGCCGAAGGTTTTTTCGAAGCCATCGGGCAGGAACACCGGATCGTAGCCGAAACCGAGATCGCCGCGCGGCGGCCAGACGAGCGTGCCTTCGGCCTCGCCGCGATAATATTCGGCTTCTCCGTCGGGGAACGCCAGGCAGATGACGGCGACAAAGCGGCCCTTGCGTTGTTCGGCCGAGGCGGCGCCGACTTCCTGCAGCGCCACTTCGGTGCGTTGCATAGCCATGCCGAAATCGCGCGCGCCGTCAGGGGTTTCCGCCCAGTTGGCGGTGTAGACGCCGGGCGCGCCGTCGAGCGCGTCGACGCACAGGCCGGAATCGTCCGACAGCGCCGGCAGGCCGGTCGCCTTGGCCGCTGCCAGCGCCTTGATGTAGGCGTTTTCCTCAAAGGTGGTGCCGGTTTCGTCGGGCTCGGGCAGGCCGTAGTCCTTGGCCGATTTCGCTTCGAAACCGAACGGCCCCATCAGGTCGGCGAATTCGCGCAACTTGCCTTCATTGTGGCTGGCGACGACGATCTTCTTTCCATCGAGAGAATGCATCAAAGGCCCCAGATTCGTGGCTCGGCGAATTCGATCGAATTGCCCGAGGGGTCGCGTATATAGATCGAACGGCCGCCCTGCGGCCATTCGAATTCGCTTTCGATGGCGATCTTCTTCGCTTCGAGATGCGCTTTCCAGCCGGCGATTTCGTCGGCGGTCGCCGCAAAGCAGAGATGGCCTTCGCCGACAGCTCCGTGCGGCGGCACCGGCAGCCTGGCGTCGGGCGCGGGCGGGATTTTGGTTGCCTCGGCATTGAAGACGAGCAACACGCCCGGGCCGCAGCGGAAGAACAGGTGGCGGCCATCGACTTTGCCGAGGAGATTTAGGCCGAGGACGTCGGTGTAGAAGGTTTCGGCGGCGGCAAGGTCGGTGACGTAGAGAGCGGATTCCAGGATAGCAGAGGGCGTCAAGCTCGGCATTTGAGAACTAAGCCACCGCCATCTGCTGCAAACTGACCAGGCGCTGAATGCCCTTCTTGGCCAAGCCCATTAATTCCGCGAACTGCCCTTCCGAAAAAGGCTCGCCTTCGGCGGTTCCCTGGATCTCGACGATGCCGCCCTTGCCGGTCATGACGAAATTGGCATCGGTGCCGGCCGACGAGTCCTCGATATAGTCGAGGTCGATAACCGGCTGGCCGTCATGGATGCCGCAGGAGATCGCGGCGACGTGGTCCTTCAGCACCTTGGCGACGCTGGCCATCTGGCGGGCTTCCATCCAGCGCAAGCAGTCGTAGAGCGCCACCCAACCGCCGGTGATCGAGGCGGTGCGGGTGCCGCCATCGGCCTGGATGACGTCGCAGTCGACGGTGATCTGTTGCTCGCCCAGCGCTTGCAAATCGACCACGGCGCGCAAGGAACGGCCGATCAGCCGCTGGATCTCCAGGGTGCGGCCGCCCTGCTTGCCGGCGGAAGCCTCGCGGCGCATGCGCTCGCCGGTCGAGCGCGGCAGCATGCCGTATTCCGCCGTCACCCAGCCCTTGCCGGAATTGCGCATCCAGCCCGGCACTTTTTCCTCCAGGCTGGCCGTGCACAGGACATGCGTGTCGCCGAACTTCACCAGGCATGAGCCTTCGGCGTGCTTGGAGACGCCGCGCTCGAAGGAGATGGCGCGCATTTCGTCGAATTGGCGTTTGGAGGGGCGCATTCAGGCTGCTTTCTTGTCATTTTTCGGGAATCTTGGCCGGCTTGTAGCCGCATGGGACGCATGGCGCAAAGGAAAATGGCTTGACGATCCGACACAGACACCGGGGTGATCTGACGCAGACACCGGGTTGCGCGGGCCGTAGCGAAGTCTATATCTTTGGGCCGGAGGTTTTTGGCCGCAATGACCAAGGCAGTCGATCCAAGTTCGCAGGCGCCCGCGCTTCAATCATTGGACATGCGCTCGCGCGACATCTTCCGGCGCATCGTCGATTCCTACCTCAAGGACGGCGAACCCGTGGGATCACGCAGCCTGTCGCGCATCCTGCCGTCTTCGCTGTCGCCGGCGACCATCCGCAACGTGATGAGCGATCTCGAGCATCTCGGCCTCATCTACGCGCCGCACATCTCGGCCGGCCGGTTGCCGACGCAGGCCGGCCTGCGTTTCTTCGTCGACGCCTTCATGGAGCTTGGCGATCTGTCCGACGAGGAGCGCCGCGCCATCGAGGCGCAGGTGCGGGCATCCGGCTCGGGCGCGACGCTGGAACACATGCTGACCGAGGCCAGCCAGATGCTGTCGGGCATGTCGCGCGGTGCCGGCCTGGTGCTTGCCGCCAAGAACGAAGTGGCGCTGAAGCACATCGAATTCATTCAGCTCGAGCCGACCAAGGCGCTGGCGGTGCTGGTGTCGCAGAATGGCGACGTCGAAAACCGCGTCGTCGAGCTGCCCGCCGGCATCACCGTCTCGCAACTGCACGAGGCCTCGAACTTCCTCAACGCTCATATCCGCGGCCGCACGCTGGCGGAGGCGCGGGTCGAGATCGCCCGCATCAAGGAAGAGACCAGGGCCGCCCTCGACACGCTGTCGCAGGACCTCGTCGAGAAGGGGCTCGCGGTGTGGGCCGGCGCGGACAGCGGCCTGCCGGCACGGCTCATCGTGAGCGGCCGCGCCAATCTGCTCGAAAACGTCACCGCCCAGGCCGATATCGAACTGTTGCGGCACCTGTTCGAGGACATGGAGACGCAGGACGGACTGATCCAACTGCTCGACCTCGCCGAGCAAGGATCGGGCGTGCGCATCTTCATCGGCTCGGAAAACAAGCTGTTCTCGCTGTCGGGCTCGTCGCTGGTGGTCGCGCCCTATCGCGACAAAGACGCCCGCGTCGTCGGTGCGCTCGGGGTCATCGGCCCGACCCGGCTCAACTATGCCCGCATCGTGCCGATGGTCGACTATACGGCGCAGCTGATTTCCCGCATGCTGCGCTAAGCGTATTGATGTTCAGGTGATGCCGGCCTGACCTGAATCTCAACACCTTAGACTCAAAAAACAAAGAACAAGCAGCTGAGGAGAAAAACAATGGCGCTCGAAGAATTCAAGGCCCGGATCAGCCTGCTGCTCGAGGAGATGGTCAACCAGCCGGAAGACCAGCACGAGATCCAGGAGCAGTTGCGCGAAAAACTGCGGGAAATGCGCGCCATGGGCCTGCCGCTGCCGGCCGATCTCGTCGCGCTGGAAAAGCGTCTCGATGACGATTTTTACGCCGCTGGGACCTGAGGTTAAAAAACTCCGCTTTCGCTTCAACTGATCGTGTGCCGCGGAACAACAGACGAAACCGCTCGTTTGCCCCCTTTGCAGCCGTTCAGTGTGTGACCAGGTTTGGAGGATTGAATGATCCGATTGGCTGGGCTGGCCCTCTCCGCTGCGGCGTTTCTCACCGCCGCTGCATTCGCACAGCAAGCGGAGCCCGTATTGAAAGGTGCCGCCGCCTTCGGCGACTGGCGTGCCGACAGGCCCGGTATGCGCCGCCTGATCAAGCCGAACGATCTGCCAAAACCCGACGTCACCAAATCCGCCTCCAACAGCGCCGGCCTCGCCGAACGGCCGGCAGACGCCAAGCCGAAACTGCCGCCGGGCTTTTCGGCCGAGCTGATCGCGTCGGGCATCGACAATCCGCGCGTCGTCCGCGTCGCGCCGAACGGCGACCTGTTCGTCGCCGACAGCGAAGCCAACCAGATCCGCGTCTACCGCCTGGCCGACGGCAGCGCGAAGCCGGCGCAGCACGGCATCTTTGCCCGCAATCTCAACCAGCCCTATGGCATTGCTTTTTATCCACCGGGCAACGACCCGCAATGGGTCTATGTCGCCAACAGCGACGGCATTGTGCGCTTCGCTTATCACAGCGGCGACCTGAAGGCCGCCGGCGACCCGGAGACCATCGTCGACAACATCCCTTCAAGTCATCACTGGACCCGCGATATCGCTTTCTCGCCGGACGGCAAGACGCTTTATCTATCGGTCGGCTCGGGTTCGAATGCCGCGCAGCATATGGGCAAAGAACCGAAAGGCGGCCTCGGCGCCTGGGCGACGTCGCAGCCGCTCGGCGCTGCGTGGGGTCCCGAGGATGGCCGCGCGGCTGTGCTGGCCTTCGATCCCGACGGCAAGAACGGTCGCATCGTCGCCACTGGCCTGCGCAACTGTTCGGGCATGGCCGTGCAGCCGGCGACCGGCGCGCTGTGGTGCGTCGTCAACGAGAGCGATGGGCTCGGCGACAATGTGCCGCCGGAATATGCGACCGTGGTCAAGGACGGCGCCTTCTATGGCTGGCCCTGGTACTATGTCGGCAACAACGAGGATCCGCGTCACAAGGGCGAGCGCCCCGATCTTGCCGGCAAGGCGATCATTCCCGACGTGCTGATGCAGGCGCATTCGGCACCGCTCAACATCGCCTTCTACGAAGGGAAGACCTTTCCGGCCGAATACAGGGGCGACGCCTTTGTGGCTCTGCACGGTTCATGGAACCGTGGCAACAGGACCGGCTACAAGGTGGTGAGATTGCTGTTCAGGGATGGCAAGCCGACCGGCGAATACGAGGATTTCATCACCGGCTTCGTCGTCTCCAACGGCGAGGTCTGGGGTCGGCCGGTCGGCGTGGCGGTGGCGAACGACGGCGCGCTGATCGTGACCGAGGACGGCAACGGCACCATCTGGCGCATCACCCATGACGGCGATCGCTCCTGAGCAATCTTGGCACAAATCCCCTCACCCGGATGCCAACGCCGGCGCCAGGCTCTTCTCCCCGGGGGAGATGGTTACCGCGAAGCGACCGGATGAGGGCGCCTTCTCCGCGTGTTGCAGCGACATCTGGTGCAATGGATTCCGATCCCAGGGAATTCAATCCTGGGCCGTTCCATGCGACAAGGCGTTCTGATTTGAGGCCGCAGCCATGACGCTCACCGGATTCCTCGCCTACAGTGCGGCGCTCGGCATCGCCGCCGCCATCCCTGGTCCCGGCGTTACCGCGCTCCTTGCGCGTGCGCTCGGCTCCGGCTTCCGCTCGTCGTTGGCGATGTCCTTTGGGCTGATGGCTGGCGACCTCACCTATCTGACCGCCGTGGTGCTCGGTCTCGCCTTCGTCGCGCAGACCTTCGGCATGATTTTCCTGGCCATCAAATGGCTCGGTGTCGCCTACCTCGCCTTCCTCGGCTGGCGCTTCTGGAACAGCGGCATCACGCCCGAGACAGTCGAAGCGAAAAAGGGCAAGGGTGGGCTGCTGTCGAGCTTTGCCGCCGGCCTGACCGTCACGCTCGGCAATCCGAAGACGATGATCTTCTACCTCGCGATCACGCCGACCATCGTCGACCTGAAGACCATCACACTTACCGATTACAGCATTCTCGTTGCGCTGACGGTCGTCGTACTTCTGGTGGTGCTGGTGCCGTATCTGGCGCTGGCGGCCAAGGCGCGCTGGTTCCTGAAGTCGCCGCGCGCGCTCAAGGCGCTGAACCGCACCGCCGCCGGCTTCATGGTCGGCGCCGCTGCAGCGATTGCCGCCCGGCAATAGAGGGCTTTTCGGCCAAACCATTTCGCAAACAGGCCTTTGCGGGAAATGCTTTTCCGAGAGGGCGATGTTTTCGACACAGGTCCCACTCGGATATTTTCAGCCGACAGTCTATCTTGCACGGCCAAAGGCCCTATCTTGGCGGCTTGAATTCCACTTGCCTGAAATTCCCCACTTGCCTGAAATTCCCCTTGCCTGAAAATTCTGGGAGCGAAACCAATGAACAAGCCCGTCACCTCTGCCCGTTTACCCGGTCGCGGCCGCGTCTACGATTCCATCACCGATACGATCGGCGACACGCCCCTGGTGCGGCTCGACAAGTTCGCTCGGGAAAAGGGCATCGTCGCCAACCTGATCGCCAAGCTCGAATTCTTCAATCCGATCGCCTCGGTCAAGGACCGCATCGGCGTGGCGATGATCGAGGCGCTGGAGGCTTCCGGCAAGATTTCTCCCGGCAAGACCACGCTGATCGAACCGACGTCGGGCAATACCGGCATCGCGCTTGCCTTCGCCGCTGCCGCCAAGGGCTACAAGCTGATCCTGACGATGCCGGAAACGATGTCGATCGAGCGCCGGAAGATGCTGGCGCTGCTTGGCGCCGAGCTGGTGCTGACCGAGGGTCCGAAAGGCATGAAAGGCGCCATCGCCAAGGCCGACGAACTGGCCGCGACGATCCCCAACGCGATCATTCCGCAGCAGTTCGAGAACCCCGCCAACCCGGAAATCCATCGCACGACGACGGCCGAGGAAATCTGGAACGATACGCATGGCGAGGTCGATATCTTCGTCGCCGGCATCGGCACTGGCGGCACCATCACCGGCGTCGGCCAAGTGCTGAAGAAGCGAAAGCCCTCGGTGCATGTCGTCGCCGTCGAGCCGGACTCCTCACCGGTTCTGTCGGGTGGCCAGCCTGGCCCCCACAAGATCCAGGGGATCGGCGCCGGCTTTGCGCCCAAAATCCTCGACACGACGATCTATGACGAGATCGTCAGGGTGTCGAACGAGGATTCGGTCGCAAATGCCCGCCTCGTCGCCCGCCTCGAAGGCGTACCGGTCGGCATCTCGTCGGGCGCCGCCCTGCAGGCGGCCATCGTCGTCGGCTCACGGCCGGAAAACAAGGGCAAGAACCTGGTCGTGGTCATCCCGTCCTTCGCCGAGCGCTATCTGTCGACGATTTTGTTCGAGGGGTTGGGAGCGTAATCCGACGGTCCTTCGTAATTAAGCTGGCCCGTTGAATAAACCGCCCGTGGCGTCAGCCACCGGCTTGAGAAATGCCCTGCTTCCGGTGCAAATCGTCACCGGCCCGTGCAAAGCGGGCCGGGGAGGATTTCATGTACAAGCTCTACACTCGTCCGGGCAGCGGCGGCTTCGTCGTCGAGGCGGCGCTGGCGCTGGCGAATGCGCCATTCGAACAGATCGAAGTGCCGAAGACGGACCGGCCCGATCCGGCCTTCCTCGACATCAGCCCGCTGAACCAGGTTCCGGTGCTCACTTTGCCGGACGGAAGCTCGATCACCGAATCGGCGGCGATCTGCATCCTGCTTGCCGAGCGTCACCCCAATGCGGGCTTGGCGCCGGCTGTCGAGGCGCCTGCCCGCGCCGACTTCCTCCGTTGGATGGTCTTCATGTCATCCGTGCTCTATCCGGCAATCCTACGGCTTTACTACGCGCATCGTTACACGACCGATGCCGAAGGCACCAACGCGGTCAAGCAGGCAGCCATCGCAGAGATGGACCGCGGCTTTGCCGTCCTCGATGCCTCTCTCGAAGGCCGTGACTGGCTGGTTGACGACCGCATGTCGGTCGCGGACATCTACCTCGTCATGCTGGTGGCCTGGCATCCCGACGCCGAGAGGGCGCGCACGACCTGGCCTGATATCGAGCGCCTGTGGTCGAAGTTGCGCGAGCATCCCCTGATGAAGACGCTCAACACATCGCACGAGATGTGGCCGGGCTGAACGGACGGGTCGCTGGCGAGCTTAATTTTTGAGCGCTGCCCTTTTGCCCTGCAGGAACCGGCGCACCGCCGGGTCGCGCTCGAGGCCGATCGCCCGGTCATAGGCTTGGCACGCCTGCGGTACCTGCCCAAGCCTGGCAAGGAGACCGGCGCGGGCTGCCCAATAGGGCTGATACTCATCAAGCCGCTTGTCGTCGCCGAGCACGTAAAGGGCCGCCAATCCAGCCACTGCACCCTCGGCCTCGGCAATCGCCACCGCGCGGTTGATCGCCACCACCGGTGATCCCGCGATCGAGAGCAGCGCGTCGTAGAGTTCGCGGACCGCCACCCAGTCGGTGCGGCCGGTCAGCCGTCGTGCCGCATGTGCGGACTGAACCGCCGCCTCAAGCTGGTAGCGGCCGATGACGCCCATCGTGGCGGCGCGGCGGAGCAGGGATTCCGCTTCGTCAACCAAAATGCCATCCCACAGCGTGTGATCCTGCTCGGCCAGCGGAACATAATCTCCGGCCGGATCGCGCCGTGCCGCGCGCCGCGCTTCGGCGAACAGCATCAGCGACAGCAGACCCAGCGCCTCGGGCTCTTCCGGCATCAGCGAAGCCACCAGGCGGCCGAGCCAGATGCCTTCGCCGGCGAGATTGCGGCGCCGCGTTTCGGTGCCCGCCGGATCGGACCAGCCTTCGGCGAAGGCGGCGTAGATCGCTTCCAGCACCGCATCCAGCCTTTCGCCGAGTTCGGTCCGCTCCGGAACGCGGAACGGAATGCCGGTTTCACGGATGCGGGTCTTGGCGCGAACCAGGCGCTGGCCCATGGTTGCCGGCGACACCAGGAAGGCTGAGGCGATCGTCGCCGCGTCGAAACCCAGCACGGTCTGCAGGATCAGCGGCGAGCGAATGCCGGGCTCGATCGCCGGGTGGGCGCAAGCGAACATCAGCCGCAGCCGTTCGTCGGGAAGGTCTTCGTCGGTCATGCCCGCCTCCATCTCCTCGGCAATCAGCTTGAGATGCTCGCGGCCGGCCTCGCTGGTCAGCCGCCGCCGCACCGCATCGACGCGGCGCCGCCTTGCCACCGCCAGCAGCCAGGCTTCCGGCCTTTCAGGCACGCCGGTTCGTGGCCAACGTTCGAGTGCCGCGGCAAAGGCGTCAGCCAGCGCGTCTTCGGCAGCGGCCACGTCACGCGTGCGCGCCGCCAGCCAGGCAACCAGCTTGCCGTAGCTTTGCCGGGCGGCGGCCTCGGCGGCCACCCGGGCGATCTCCGAGCGACTGTCCATCACATCATCATCTCTCGGACAGGTACTCGGTCATTTCCCAGATCGGCCGCAGCTCGACAGTACCGGTGCTGGCCGCCGGGCAGCGCGCCGCCCAGGCGATCGCGGCGTCGGCATCCTCGGCCTCGATCATGTAGAAGCCGGCAAGCTGCTCCTTGGTATCGGCATAGGGGCCGTCGAGCACGTTGGTCTTGCCCCCAGCCACCCGCACCGAGGTGGTCGCCTGGCTCGGGCGCAGCCGGTCCCCGGCCAGCCACGCGCCGGACTTCTTCAAGGCTTCGGTATAGGCACCATAGGCGGCACTCATCTGGTAGGTCGCCTCGGCCGGTGCATTCGCCATCGCGGCTTCGTCGGCGTAGATCAAAATCATGTATCGCATGGTCTTCTCCCGTTGTTTCGAAGGCCGCTTCCTTGCGAGCCGGACGTATGTCGCGCGGCAGCGCGCGATTTCGACAGACAGCTCAAAAAACTTTCGGCTCCGCCGGCTTTTTGCGCAAGCCGCCATCTGTTTCCGATCCCTCAACCGTTCGTCTAACGAGCACAGTTGCGGGTTGGCATTTGCGGCTCGCTGTCTAAACTCGCCGTGGTCGCACCTGGGAGGCGGTGCTGTCGTCGATATTTCAGGGAGGAGGCCCCGATGTTCCATTTCAGAACGAAATTCGTTGCAGCCGGTGCCGTGGCGCTCTCGCTTGGCCTGGGTGCCGTCTCAGCCAGCGCGCAAGAATTTATCAATGTGCTGACCGGCGGCACGTCCGGCGTGTATTATCCACTCGGCGTCGCTTTGTCTGAAATCTACGGCAAGGGCATCGAAGGCGCGCGTACCCAGGTGCAGGCGACCAAGGCTTCGGTCGAAAACCTCAATCTGTTGCAGCAGGGCAGGGGCGAGATCGCCTTTGCGCTCGGCGATTCCGTCAAGCTGGCCGCTGAAGGCAACACCGAGGCCGGCTTCCCGGGCAAGCTTGACAAACTGCGCGGCATCGCCGCCATCTATCCCAACTACATCCAGATCGTCGCCAGCCGCGAGTCCGGTATCAAGACGCTGGCCGATCTCAAGGGCAAGAGCCTGTCGGTCGGTGCGCCGGCGTCCGGCACCGAGCTCAACGCGCGCGCCATCTTCGATGCCGCCGGGCTGAAATACGAGGATCTCGGCCGGGTCGAATACCTGCCCTTCGCCGAATCGGTCGAACTGATCAAGAACCGGCAGCTCGACGCCACGCTGCAATCCGCCGGACTCGGCGTCGCCTCGATCCGCGACCTCGCCACCTCCGTGCCGATCAATGTCGTGGCAGTGCCGGAGCAGGACGTCGCCAAGATCGGCGCGCCCTATCTTTCGGTGATCATTCCCAAGGGAACCTATGAAGGCCAGAGCGAGGATGTCGCAACCGCCGCCGTCGGCAATTTCCTCATCACCCGCGCCGATGTCTCCGACGAAACCGCCTATCAGATGACCAAGCTGCTGTTCGAGCATCTCGACCAGCTGGCCGCGGCGCATGCCGCCGCCAAGGCGATCGACCCGACCAAGGCACTCGACGGCATGCCGGTACCGCTGCATCCCGGCGCCGAGCGGTACTACAAGGAGAAAGGGCTGCTGAAGTAGGCGCGTGGCAATCCGACATGTCTTCGCCAGGCGCCCCCCCCGGCCCCGGCCGGCCCACGGGGGGGGCCCCCGCCACAAATTGCACCGTTTTGTGTCCCCATGTAGAGGGCAGCCACCCCAAC